>JALZJF010000044.1 GCA_030859905.1 Acidobacteriota bacterium | reverse complement strand
TTTGTGCGGCGCGAGTTCTGGAGTTCGATGACCCACCCGCAATTATCGGCCTTGGTCCTGATCGTCGCGATCGTGCTTTGTTTCGGACGCGCACACGCCCAGCAAAAGAATTCAACCGCAGAGAATGCGCAAACCACCGATGCGCCTTTGCGAGAAAAAGCTTTCAATTTACTCGAATCGCTGGCGGGCCAGATCAATACTTTACAGTCCGCGGAAAATCGAGCGCGTCTGGGCTCCAACATAGCAGAGTCGCTTTGGAACCACGACGAGAAACGCGCGCGAACTTTGTTGGTTTCGGTCGAGGACGATATCAAAGCAGGGCTGCAGAATCGGGAAAACGACGACCCACGAGACGTACATACACTCATGGTTTTTCTTCGGTTGCGTGCGGATACAGTTGACCGGATTGCGAAACACGATGCGGAGTTGGCGCTCGCATTCCTTAAAGCAACGGAGCTAAGTTCCGAAAAGCAGCCGCCGTACGGTGTTGCCGAAAACGAACGCGCTGTTGAATTGCGACTTGCGAAACAAATCGCTGCCGACAATCCAGACCTCGCTCTTAAGCTTGGTCGCCAATCGCTGGCGCGGGGCTTCTCCAACGATCTTCTGTCACTGCTTAGGCAACTGAACAGGAAACACAAAGAGCAGGCGCTGATTCTCTATAAAGAAATCGTCTCCAAACTTCGGAACGCCAACCTCGCGTGGGATTGGGACGGCCTGTATTTCGCGCAGAGCCTGGCTCATTCTTTCACGCCGCCCATGGTAGATGACTCAACCTTTCGAGACCTTATCAACATGTTCATCACGGGTGCCTTAGCGAACGGATGCGGCAACAAAATGTCGAAAGATGAGAGGGCGAGGTTCTGCAGGCAGATCGCATCACTTGTACCCCAGATGGAGAGGATTGATCCCTTGCGCGCTGCCCAGCTAAAGCACTGGGCGCCTGAAGTCCAGGAGCGGGCGCCGTCACGTGAGGCCTTTAATGAGTTGAGCGATCTCACCCAAAACGGCACTGTCGACGAAATTCTTGCGCTGGCGCCGAAGTACCCGCAGATTGAAGGCGAGATTTATTGGCAGGCAATGATGAAGGCTCAGGCATCCGGAGATGTCGAGCGAGCGCGAAAGATTGCGATTGATTACGGTGGGGATCCAGAAGTTCGACGACGTATGCTTGCTCAAATCGAGCGCGATCAAATGTGGGCCTCGATGAATGATGAGAAGCTGGCAGAAGTGCAGAGAAGACTCAGTACGATTCCCCGGCTTCAGGAGCGACTTTGGTTTTTGGTGTCAGTTGCTAACCGGCTTGGCGCGAATGATAGGGAAGCGGCTGTGAAGTTGCTCAATCAGGCGAGTGGAATCGTTGACACCATGAAACCCGGAAAGGAACAGACTGAAGCTCAGATGGGGTTGGCAATGATGTATTGTTTAGAAAAGAGTGACCGTGGGTTAGCAATCATGGAATCGTTGGTGCCGAAACTAAACGACCTTGTCGCCGCCGGAGCGAAGCTGGATGGGTTTGACACGCGCTACCTTCGTGACGGCGAGTGGAATATGACCGGCGAGGGCACCGTTGGTGGCCTCCTAACACGGTTGGCCCAGAACGCCGGGTATTTTGCATGGTGTGATTTTGATCGCGCAGTGGGTCTGTCTGCTCAATTCGAAAGGTCTGAAATACGTTTAATGGCGCAATTGAAATTGGCGCAAGGGATTCTAGCTGGACCACCAAAGCGCTTACTAGTGGCTGCCGCGCCGCCAAATTGAGAGCCAACAGCACTCTAGTCAAGGTGCGCGGTATTGATCGAAGCACACTTGTCACTGTGGATGGCGGCAGAAGCGGTTGCTTGATGTATGAACTCTGGATTGTTCCTCCGGGTGCTGCTTCACCTGAGCTGCGGTTTACATATTTCAGCAAGGGTGAGCAGGCTGAATTGTTTGTTCGGACACTCGTATAAGATATGGCGGAAAGGCATCGCGTCACACCCTGCTGAGCCGGAGCTTGTTATCTGGTTTCCGCGGTTTTACGAGAATGACGATTGGCAGACCTGGATCTCAGATAATGAAGAGACGATCTACGAACGTAGAGCCACAAGCTCGAGTGGATCGCCCACCCCGCGGACGCCGCCGTCGAGGAGTTAATACGCTGAAAGCGTTGGCTAGTTCCAGCCCAGGGTTTGCTTTGAAACCCTGGGGATAAAGGGCACATTTGGTTTGTCACAACTCTGAAGGAGTTGCGACGGCTTTGCAATCGAGGGCCCGCGACGCAACTCTTTCAGAGTTGCGCCTTCTATTTAATGGGATGCGTTTTCCCCAGGGTTGCCAGAGCTCAACCCTGGGCTGGAATTAGCGAACGCTTTCAGCGTTAATCGATTCGCCCACAGTTCCCAGGGTTGACAGAGCGCAACGCTACCACCCCGTGCGGGCTGCCCGCACGGGGACCCCGGTCCTGGGCAGGAATTGGCGAACGCTTTCAGCGTTAATCGATTCGCGCAGCAGAGTTCCCAGGAATTGTAAACGCTTCCAGCGTTAGGGTTGCACCTTAATCCCAAACATAACGCTCATCGTAGGCGATGCCATACGCTTTTAGGAAAGCGCGGTACTCGTCCTGAAACGTCACTCGTTTGTGATGCTCTTCCTGGTTTTCGATATATCTATTAACTTCCACCAAATTAGATTGGCTTACAGAAAATGCTCCGTAACCTCCTTGCCAGTGGAAGTTTGCGAATGTTGGTGAAAGCTCCTTCACCCAACCAGATGACGTTCGTTTGATCTCTTTCACGACTTCCGCAATGGAATGCGTTCTCGAGAGTGCAAACAATGCGTGAACATGATCCTTCACACCGTTGACGATCAGTGTTTCGCAATCCTGCTCACGCAACATTTTCGCAAGGTACGCATGCATGTCAGTTCGTATTGTTGTTTCGCTAAGAAAGGGGAAACGGTTTTTGGTTGAGAAGATGAGGTGCGTCCAGAGACGTGAGAGGGATTGAGCCATGTGAGGGTGGCCTCCTTTTAGTTTTCGAAAAAGCTTGTTGATTTTACCACGCTCTGGCAGCTTACACTGAAAGCGCCGAGGCATTTCATCCTCGTTTCGCCGGTTCATATCCCGACAATATTTCACGCAGGCGTTCGTCTGCAGGAAAATTTCACTACGCTGGATACAGGAAAATCTTAATACGCTGAAAGCGTTGGCTAATTTCAGCCCAGGGTTTGCTTTGAAACCCTGGGAGATAAAGGGCACATTTGGTTCGTCGCAACTCTGAAGGAGTTGCGACGGATCTGGCATCAACGAGCAACGACGCAACTCTTTCAGAGTTGCGACTAAATCAACGGCACGCTATCCCCAGGGTTTCAAAGCAAACCCTGGGCTCGAATTAGCGAACACCTTCGGCGTAGAGTCAAACCCTGGGCCCGAATTAGCGAACACCTTCGGCGTTGTCCTACTGTTTGATCTCGACCAGTTTAGGATTATCTGGTTTGCAGGATCGCAGGCTGCCAGCCCGTGAACGTGTTGCCGTATGAACACCTTCCACAGGCTGGCAGTCTATGTTAACTACTGCCCAAATCTCTGTCGATACTCTCCTGAGACGATGAAGGCCTTGACCATTTCCGCGTTGACGAAGTTCCCGTTGAACTGATTGAGCTTCGTTAGCCAGAAGTCAAAGCCGGAATGATCAGTGTCTGGCTGATCGTTCGGATTCCTTCGCAAGTAACCAAAGTACTGCATCAGCACGAACGCTCGGTTGAACTCGGCGCTGTGCAGGTCCTGATCTTCGGCGACCTGTCGCAAAGCCTGCGCGCGGACGGTCATGTTGCTGGTGTCCGTTGCTCCGCCGAAAAATGCTATCGCGCTAGCGCGTTCAGTCGCTGACAGTACATTGCCGGCGTTTGTATTCAGTTGGTCGACAAACTGTGCCGGCGTCATCGTCGTCGGAAGCGCGGTCGTGAAACGCGAGCGTTGCACAAACCTGGTTACGAACGTCTGCTTGTTGTTCTCCAGTTGTTGCTCCCAACCCGGCGCGCCGACGACGACTCCCTGGCCAATCTCCTGCGTATCAGCCAGGAATTCATTGAACCGCACGATCGGAACCGGAAGTTGATGCGTGCCATTGAAAGTGGAAGTACCCATGGCATCTCCATAAGCGGACTTGTAAAGCCGCTCGACCAGATAACCAGTTTCCTGAAACTCAATCGAGAGGTAGAAAGCAGCCGAGACGTTGATGCGCTTGACCTCGATGCACTGCGGGTCGTTGCCGCACGAAGCTATCTCGTTGGTCCAGAAATCCCAGCCACTCTGATCAGGTTGGCGATTGAGGAAATCGTGATAACACTGACAAGCGAAGTTCCGAGCGTCATCAATTACATTCGTCGCTGGCTCCGTGGCGTCATCATCGATGGTCACGGTGGCGACGGAAGGCGCGCCCAGATTGACTCCTGACGGATTGGTTAAGGTGACATTGAAAGTCTCAGGGCCCTCGACGTATGAGTCCTCGTTGATGAGCAGAGGGAAGCTCTTGGAAGTCTCGCCGGCAGCAAAGCGCAATGTGCCGATTGCGGCGATGTAATCGCGGCGATCGCTGGCTGTGACATCTGAAGTGAAGTAGTCAACATTTGCCGCGGCTGAAGCAGCGCCGATGCGATTCACGGTAACGGTGACCGTCGTGCAATCTTCCTGCACATTGTAGTTCGACGCACTGAATTGCACGATTGGCACATCGGCGTCATCGTTCAAGATCGTTCCCACGCCCTGTGCTTTCGCGATGGTAGAATTTGACGGACTCGACAAATTAACCAGGAAGGTTTCGTCCGCTTCGTTTTGAGTGTCGCCGTTTACCGCCACCATGATCTGTTTCGAGGTCTGGCCGGGATCAAAAGTGAGCGCGCCGCTCGTAGATTGATAGTCGCTGCCGGCGGTTGCGGTGCCATCGGCAGTTGCATAGTTGACCGTAGCGGGTAGTCCGCTGATCGCTGAAAGTGTAACGGTGAAGGTAAAGTTCGTCGTGCCACTGTTGCCTTCCGCCTGACTGACATCGTTTATCGAGATACTCGGCGGCGGATCATCATTCGTGATGGTGCCGGTGGCACGTCCTTGAGTGATGTTTGCGTTGACTGGATTGGAAAGGTCGACAAAGAACGTTTCATTTGCCTCAAACAGGGTGTCCCCGTTGATCGTGACGTTGAAGGTTTTGCTCGTTTCACCGGGATTGAACGTGAGCGTCCCGGAGGCAGCGACGTAATCCGAACCCGCAATCGCGGTACCGTCCGTAGTTGCGTAATTAACGACGACGGGATGCGTGCTGGCGGCTGAAAGCGTGACAGTGAACGTCGCCTGAGTTGTGCCGCTATTGCCTTCAGCGACGCTAACGTCGCCGATCGACAGGGTGTGTCCGGTTGCAAAGACATATGCGGATCCCTGATTCACGTTCGTGCCGACGGGGTCCCTTATTGCTCCGCCGATGAACGAGTCGCCGCTCATCGCGACGGAAGTACCAAACTCGCGAAGAGCGCTTCCGGGTATGAGAAAACGGGTGTGTTCGGTCCAGGTCGAGCCGCTCCGATCAAAAAGATAAACGGCACCCCTGCCATTTCCGCCTTGATTAGGATCCAGTTCTGGAGCTCCAGCGATAAGCGTGTCACCGTTAACGGCCACCGTAGATCCGAAATGTCCACCAGAGCCACTGGAGAGCCCTAAGCTGCCAAGCAATCGCTGTTGCTGAGACCAGGTTGTGCCGTCACGCACGAAAACATAAACGGAACCTCTGTCGCCCACTGGGGGTTCGTCATCGTCGAAGGCACCGACGGCTATCGTATCAGCGTTGTGACTGATGGCGACTGAATTACCAAAGGCATCGAGTGACGACCCATCACTGGCGGTCAACTTTTGTTGTTGCGACCACGTCGTGCCAGTGCGCAAAAACACATAAACCTTGCCGTTGCGGTTAGCACCAAAATTGTTTTCGCGCGCGCCGACCACAGCCGTGTTGCCAACCAGGGCAACCGAACCGCCAAGCTGGTCGCTGATGAGGCCATCGCTGGCGGTTAGTTTTTGCTGAAATGTCCAGGTCGACCCGCTGCGAACAAAGACATAGGCCGCACCCTGGCGGGTATTAGCGCCGACTGCATGGTTCGGCGATCCGACCACAATCGTTTCGCCACTAACAGCTACCGAGGTGCCAAAGTTCTCGAACAACGCTCCGTCGCTGGCGATGAGCTGTTGTTGTTGCGTCCACGTAGTGCCGCTGCGAACAAAAACATATGCTGCGCCCCTCCCGCTTGCGCCTCCGATGGTCTTGGAAGGCGCGCCGACCACAACCGTGTCAGCATCAATGGCCACAGAGATCGCAAAATCATCTCCATTAACGCCATCTGCGGGAATAAGTTGTTGTTGCTGTGACCAGCTCGCGCCACTGCGTACGAAGACGTAGGCTGCGCCGCGACGGTTCCCGGAGGGTTGTCGGCTGGCGCCGACCACCGCAGTGTTGTTGCTGATTGCGACCGCATTGCCAAAAAAGTCGCCCGAAGCGCCATCGTTGGCTGTGAGTTGCGCCTGCTGTGTGTGTAACAAGGGCTGTACGTCCGGCGGCAGATTGGTTGGATCTTGGGCCGACACTGTGCGTACAATTCCGACTTGCACGACGCCAAGCAAGTAAACAATTAGAATAGCGGACAGTTTTAGTAGCTCAGATTTTGTCACTTGAGTACGCATGATTCAACTCCTTTTCTTTAGAGAACTACGAGGGGCCATTGAGATGGCGCCGCTCACGGAATTGAGACAGAGGATAGTTTCCTAATCCTTCTCAGCTATTAACTCAGGCCAGCCCGCTCCCAACGGAGAGGGGTTATCCGAAAATTTCTGGACACGGCTCTACCTCAACGAATTGCCGCAAAGCAGTAGCAATCCATTCTCGGTTTCCACAAAATGAACGCTTTCAGCTTCCACCCACCGGTTAATAGTGCGGACCGTAACTCCCGCTATTGCCGCCGCGCGTTCTGGCGGTACCAACGTCACGATTGCGGCGCATCCCGGACACCACACGCGAGTCGAAGCATCACGACCACGATTGATGAGCCTGATCTCGTCGATCTCGATCGTGATTTCGGTTCGCTTCTTCTTCATGCTCGTCAGCTACAACAGACTGCAAGCCAGTAACAGGCTGGCTGCAGGGTGTACCGCTCGGCTGTGTTCAGACGGCGCGCCAACTTCTTTGGTAGTGCCTCCATTACTGTGTTGCTAAGCGATGCCCGCGCTGGAATGAGGTCAGTACCACCTCGCGGTAGCGGGTGGGTCCGGTTGTGCAATATGTTGGCCTGCGTCCCACCTGCGTGCGCCCTGTTCTTTCGGTGTGGTTTTGCCAAAACGACCCACCCGCTACCGCGTGGTGGTACTGACCTCATTCCAGCGCGGGCATTGCTTAGCAACACAATAGGGGAGCACACTCTTTTTGGACTGATTGTCAGGCCGCGTGCTAAAATCAACGACAATCTTTGCCTGGACCTGACCATTCTCGTCTCCCATCAAGGCCGGCAAAGTAGCAAGCATTACCAGCAAAAGTCTTTGGAAAGTTCTCGGAAAATTCTCGAAAAGTTCTCCATTTCAGCGTGAATAATCAAACTGGCCAGTTATATGAATTCGGCGAGTTTCGGCTTGAAGCCGCAGAACGCCTCCTTTGTCGCAAAGGGAAGCCAGTGACCCTCACTCCGAAGGCCTTTGAGACGTTGTTGGTGCTGGTTCAGAAAAGTGGACGCCTGGTTAATAAAGAGGAGTTGATAAAAGCTGTCTGGGCCGACACTTTTGTCGAAGAAGCAAATCTCGCAAGAAATATTTGGACTCTGCGTAAGGCCCTTGGGGACGATGACACAAATCATCGTTACATTGAAACCGTTCCCAAACGGGGCTACCGATTTGTTGCGCCCGTCATCGAGGTGCCGATCGAGAACACAGAGGTCTTGATCCAGAGGCGGGTCAGGGCGCGCATCGTCAGAGAAGAACTGGAGACTTCCGACGAACCGCAATCCGAAAGCCAAGTCGCCCCTACGGAGGCTCAACCCATTGAATGTGTGGCGGCCAATAGGCAACTAGCGGATCGAAGCGCCGACATAGTGATGGAACGTCAGACCATCGCGGGCATCGTCACCGAAGAGGAGGAAGAGGCGAACGGCCTCGGTGAGTCCGAGCCGGCATTCGAGCCGAAGGCGCTTCTCACAAGGGGGGAGAAAAATAAAGAGGTAAACCGGAGACGGCGCCTGGCCCTCGGAGCCGTCGTTGTATTACTGGTCGGGCTGACGCTGGCGCTCACTCACAGGTGGAGTTCGCGCAAGTCACAAGTGGCAGAGACGGGGGCGACGATCAGGTCACTGGCCGTGCTCCCCTTCAAACCGATAGGCGCGGGGGATGAGGACGAATACCTTGGGCTGGGGATGGCCGACGCCTTGATCACCAAACTCAGCAATATAAGAGAGATAAACATTCGGCCGACCAGCGCGGTACGCAAGTACGGCGCGCCGGACCAAGACCCCGTGGCGGCCGGCCGGGAACTCCGTGTGGAGGCGGTTATTGAGGGAAGCGTGCAGAGAGCGGGCGAACAGATACGTGTGACCGTTCAGTTGGTGAGCGTACGAGACGGCGCGCCACTGTGGGCCGAGAAGTTCGATGAGCACTTCACCAACATCTTTACGGTGCAGGACCGGATCTCGGAGCAGGTGGCGCGGGCTTTGACGCTGTCGCTGAGCGGCGCGGAGAAGGAGCTGCTGACCAAGCGGTACACCGAGAACTCCGAGGCGTACAAACTTTATCTGAAGGGGCGCTTCTTCTGGAACAAGAGGACGGTGGAGGGACTGAAGAAAGGCATCAGCTATTTCAACGAGGCGGTCGAGAAAGATCCGTCTTACGCTCTGGCCCATGTGGGTCTGGCCGACTCTTACAGCCTTCTCAGTGACTATGACGGGCTTCCGCCGAAGCAGGCCTACTCGCAAGCGAAGAAGGCGGCGCTGCAGGCTCTGGAGCTGGATGAGAGGCTCCCCGAAGCCCACGCCGCCATGGCCTTCATTAAAGCGGCCTACGATTGGGACTGGCCGGGAGCGGAGAGGGAGTACCGGCGGGCCATCGAACTGGACCCGAACTATGAGACCGCTCACCAGTGGTATGCCGAGTATCTATCGGGGATGGGCAGGCACGAGGAAGCCATCGCCGAGATTAGAAGGGCCAGAGAAACTAATCCCATTTCGCTCATCATCAACGCGGTCGAAGCGTGGGTCCTCTACTATGCCCGCGAGTACGATCAGGCAATAACACAAGGTCAGAAGGTGGTGGAGATGGATCCTCAGTTCGCAGAGGTGTACGAATTCCTCAAGCGGTGTTATGACCAGAAGGGGATGTACAGGGAAGCCATCGCCGCCCGTCAAATGCGGCGGAAGCTCGCGGGGTATAACGCAGAAGAGACCGCGGCGTTGCGCGAAGCTGCTGCGGCGACGAGCGCCAGAGTGTACTGGCAGAAGAGGTTAGAACAGGAGGTGGAGGAATCGAGGCGAGAACCGACCGCCGCGTTTGACATGGCGGAAATATTCGCGCAACTCGGAAACAAAGATCAGGCATTCGCATGGCTAGAGAGGGCTTATCAAGAGCGCTCTTTCATGATGATGTACCTCAAAGTGACGCCGAACCTCGACCCCCTTCGCTCAGACCCTCGCTTTGCCGACATGCTGCGGCGCGTCGGTCACACGCATTGAAAGCCATGAACCTTTGCACTAACATCTTGACCTCCTAACCTCGCCTGAAAAGGAGACATCCTCACATGAGTCCGGCAAGCTATTCGCGGGACTAGACCCGGAGAGGATTACTTCTTCGCGTTACGCGGGTCATCCGCCGGGTTGACATATGTAATCATCCACGGCCCCGTACCGTGGAGTTGCAGGACTGTCTCACCTCTCGCCCAAGCGAAGTGGCGCATCCCGGCAGGCCAGAAGCCGAATGTGCCGGCGGGCATCTCGCGAGTGGCCGACTGGTCGAACTTCTCACCCATACCAATGTTGAAGATCCCCGAGATGACGGTGACGCGCTCGACCTGCGGATGCAAGTGCGGCTGAATCCTGAAGCCGTCCGGCAGCCAGAGGCGCATCACGAAGGGGCCTTCCTTCGCAGGGTTGCCTTCCAGCACTGCAAACTTAGCCCCGGCGGGCAAAGACCCTGGACCATTTTCCCACTTGACCTCAGCCGGGGAGTAAAAACCCATCTCACCTGCTCTAGCCTCTGTCCCTTTCTTTTCGTCGGCGGCAGGGCGGGTCATTTCCTGGCCCAGCGCAAGAGGCGCGGCCAAAACAGTTAACGTAATAAGTGACAGAACTCTCTTCATAAATCGAACTCCTTTGCAAGGGTATACTTAAACACAGTGTTAGTTAGGCGAATTGGGTTTGAAAGTCAAATGCCCTCTTCGGTTCGGCGCCAGTGCGCCAAAAAATTGTCGGTAAGCTTCTGGCCTTGCCAGAGTCTGCTTGATGCCACCGGCTTGCCCGGTTGAGTTTCACGTTTGCTGCTATTACGGCAGCGATTCCATGCAGTAAGGATGCCACCGGCTTGCCCGGTGGAGGTTCACGCTTGCTGCTCGTCGAGAGTGGATGACTAAAGGCCAGCGTGAAACTCCACGGGACAAGCCCGTGGCATCTCACGGAGGTATGCTGGGTCGACCGCCTGTAGCAGCTAGCGGGAGCCTCCACGGGGCAAGCCCGTGGCATCATGTTGGTTACCAGTGCTGTAATACTGATGCTGGGGAGCGAAGTGCTGGAACTTTTTGGAGTTCGCCTAATGGGCGGCTAGCGCAACTTACAGAACCGGGAGCGGTAGCGACCGGATGCTACATTCACGAATGCAGAACCGCGAGCGATAGCGACCGGATGCTACATTCAAGAATACAGAACCGCGAGCGATAGCGGCGGATGCCATGTTCAATCTTGCTGAGCATGTCAATCCAAGGGCTCACCCTGATCGTACAAGACATATGCTATCGCACCTCCCAATTGTTCGTCAGTCCAGAGGTAGCGTTTGCTGCCGCGGCGAACCCCATGGACTCGTAACTGCGAAAGGTGATCAGATAAGCGAGGGGAATATGGTCGGCTTGAAAGTCGCGGTGAGGATTCATCATTGGCTCCTAATGTGAGGTTAGTGTTCTAGCGATGGAATTGTACTTGAAGTGCCA
>JALZJF010000246.1 GCA_030859905.1 Acidobacteriota bacterium | reverse complement strand
TGAAGAAGGCCAATCCCGGTCAGTATCGGCCGGAGAATGGGGCGCAGTATCCGCGCTCACCTTTTGGCAACTCGCTTTTCCAGATCGCTCAGCTCATTAAGTCCGGCGTGGGTCTGGAAGTAGCATTCACAGATATTGGCGGTTGGGACACTCACGTGAACCAGGGAAACTCGCGCGGCCAGTTAGCGAATCGATTGCAGGATTTTAGTGGCGGCATCGGTGCTCTGGTTACGGATTTGGGTAAGCTGATGGATGATGTCGTGATCCTGACGATGTCTGAATTCGGACGCACGGTGCGTGAGAATGGCAATCGGGGAACCGACCACGGTCACGCGAACGCAATGTTTGTAATCGGAGACAATGTTCGGGGCGGCAAGATCTACGGCCGCTGGCCCGGATTGAAGAGCGAGCAATTGTATGAAGGTCGCGACCTCGCCCTGACTACCGACTTCCGCGACGTCTTCGGTGAGGTTGCCAGGAAACATCTGGGGACTCCCAACGTGCAAGCCGTTTTTCCAGGCTACAATTCCAGCGAGTCGAAATTCCTACACTTTCTGAGCTAGCAGACTTTAGCAGCCACTCAACCACTGAGAAAGGAACAACTTGAGATAGTTAGGTAATTAAATAGCACCTGGCCTGGAGCGGGGGGCGCGCTCCGCTTTGCCCCCTTCCAACCCGCAAATTTGCTCGGATTGAGTTGTCAATTTCAAAGGTTCAGTGGGCTTCGGATCTGGAGCGGGAGCGTGCACCGCTCTGCCCTCTTCCTGAACCGTACCAGAATCCTCTTGACCTCCCATGCTGGTGAGGGTCAAATGAATTGCGGTTGCCTGACGAAGAGTTTTCCCGCTTCCGGTCGTCCTTTAAGCTGTCACTTGAAATCAACGCGCAATAATCGACCCCTTGAACACTACTCGAAACAAGAGTTTGAACAGATACCTCCGCAGTCTGCTCCTCATACTAGTCCTGCTCATCGCCATCGCGGCTTACTACTATCACCTCCAAAACGCAGTTCGCTTCGAGGTGGTGCAGTTCAAGAGCAATCTGGTCGGCAAGGTTTTGCCTTACGGCGTGGTGCTGCCACCGGGTTACGGTTTAATCACCTCCCGCCGGAGCCGTTATCCGGTTCTATACCTCCTGCACGGCTGGAGTGGCGATTACAACTCATGGATAAATCAGACAGCGCTGCTCCAGTATGCCGCGGAATACCAGATGATTATCATCACGCCGGAAGGAGGCAATGGCTGGTACACGGACAGCGCTACCGCTGCTTCGGATCAGTACGAGACCTACGTTATGCGTGAGCTGATCGCGGATGTTGATAGTCGTTTTCGAACGATCGCCGATCGCCGGGGCCGCAGTATCGCAGGTCTCTCGATGGGGGGCTTTGGAGCCCTGAAGTTCGGCTTCAAACATCCGGAAAAGTTTTCCTTCGCCGCCTCCATGAGTGGTGCTCTTGACGCCACTGTGCGTACTGATGACGCCTCAATCATACAGGCCTTCGCCGAGTCCGATAGTTCAGCTCGCAAGACCAACGACCTGCCCCGGCTTGCGCGTGAATTCCCAGCGGATCGCCAGGCATTGTTGCCGTATTTGTATTTAGACTGTGGCACGGAGGATCCTTGGCTGGCGTCCAATCGCGACTTCTCCCATATTCTCTTAGAACGCAAGATTGTCCACGAGTACCGTCAGCTTCCTGGGAGTCACGTCTGGACCTACTGGGACCGGCAAGTGCGCGAAGTCATGCGCATCGCCGCCGACAGGATGGTCGCTGCCGAGTAGCCTACCTCAATTGACCGAAGCGGTTGATGAAATAGAGCATCACCACCGCAATGAGGGAAACGATGATCGCGAGAGCAAACGCCTCGTTGTCCCGACCGGCCTGCACCGCGTCGTAGATCGCCACCGAAGCCGTTTGAGTTTTGCCCGGGATGTTGCCGGCGATCATGATCGTTACGCCGAAATCGCCCAGCGCGCGCGCGAAAGCCAGGGCCGTCGCTGCCAGCACACCGCGAGAGGCCAGTGGCAAGGTGACCCGAAAGAAAATCCGGCGGTTGCTCATTCCCAGGGTCCGGGCAGCGGCTTCAAGTTCCACGTTTACGCCTTCAAATGCAGCTCGCAGACTCTTCGTCACCAGTGGCAAAGCATGAATCGTGGCCGCGATGATCGCGGCGGTTACTGTGAATGTCAGCCGGATACCAAAGCGATTGTAGAGAAAGCCACCGAGCGAAGATCGAGTGCCGAGCAGAACGAGCAGGTAATAACCAAGCACCGTGGGAGGCAGTACCAGCGGTAACGTAATCAGGGCATCGACCAGATTGCGACCGGGAAATCGCTTGCGCGCCAGTAGCCAAGCCAGCGCCGAGCCGGCGATGAGCGCAATCAACGTTGCTGCACCCGCGACTGCGAATGACAACCGGATGGGGAACCAATCAATCATTGGTATTCGAAGCGCTAATTCAAAATGGCTACGATGCGCAGCGGTCCACCACTTCCTTTCTTGATCTTCATGGGTAGGGCGATTACTGAGAATCCCTTAGACGGCAGCCTGTCGAGGTTCGCGACGTTCTCAAACGCGGGAATATTTTTGTCAAAGAGAATGCGATGGCTTTCAAAGAGAGTCGATTGCCCGAAGTCGATGCTGGCGGTATCCAACCCGATAGCCTTGATCGATCGGTTAGCAGTTAGCCAACGAGCAGCCTCGGGGTGAAGTCCCGGAAAGTGAAGCTTGGCGACGGCTTCTGGACCAAGCACCTCCGTTCCCAAATATTTCTTGCGGTCCGGGTAGAAACTTCCGAAGCCGGTGCGCAGCAGAAGAATAGAGCCTGTCACTATTCTCCCATGCTTCTTCTCCCAAGCCAGAAAGTCTTTAGTAGTGACCTGATAGTCGGAATTGTATTCACACTGCTTTGTAACGTCGACGACGATGCCAGATCCCATTAATTGTTCGAGCGGTATCTGATCGACTGAGTGTCGACCTTTAGAAAAATGAACCGGAGCGTCGAGGTGTGTCCCGCCATGCTCGGCGGCGGAATATTTGTACGCGGAATAATAAAAACCTTTCTCAGTTACACCTTCAAAATCTTTCTTGAGATGAAAGGGTTCGGCTGTGGGCCAATAAACTGTTTCCGAGTCAAACGAATACGTCAGATCGATTATTGTGCCTGATGGGAAAACGGCCGTTCGCTTTTGAATAGTGGCAACGGCGGGGAATAAAGCGAAGGAAAGCAAAAGAGCGAGCACCTTCATTGGCGAATCCTCCTTAAGTGGCAGCGGTGTAATTGGCGCGCATGGCATGTTAGCGCAGGGTGAGTCCTGGGTGCATTAGATTTCCATCTCAAAGGACGGCTCAAGCCCCGCTAATTCGCAGGAAGGCTCATTTTCCATTTTGTCATTCGTATTCCTGGATCTCATTTCGTGATGTTTCGTGTTATTTCGTGGATCGCTTGTTTGGCCAAGAGATGAGAACGATCCACGAAATCAGATACAATCCCACTGCTCTGCTTACACTTGTCCGTGATAGTTCCGCTCGGTGTGTATCTGAGCGGAACCAGACCCCAAAGGGCACACATGATTGATTTCAGCATCCCGTCTGAACTGGAAACGACGCGCGATCGGGTCGCCGCCTTCATGCAACAGCATGTCTATCCCAACGAAAGCAAGATGGTCGAGGATGCAGGTCTGCCGCTTAATTTAGAAAGTGAATTGCAACGTGAAGTGAAAGCCAGGGGTCTATGGGCTCCAAACCTGCCGCGAGAGTGGGGCGGGATGGAAATCGGTTTTATAGGACAGGCCCTGGTCAATGAGATTATCGGCAGGTCGGTCATCGCTCCGCGAATATTCGGGTCCGCCGCGCCGGATGCCGGCAATGCGGAGTTATTACTGATTGCTGCAACGCCGGAACAGAAAGAGCGCTACCTCCGCCCTCTAGCTGCGGGTCAGGTACGCTCATGCTTTGCCATGACCGAACCGGAAGTGGCGGGCTCGGATCCCACCGGGCTGCGCACCACGGCCGTTCGCGACGGAGACGAGTGGATTATTAACGGGCACAAGTGGTTTATCAGCGGCGCTATCGGCTCAGCATTTGCAATCGTCATGGCCGTTACCGATGCGGCAGCAGATTCACACAGCCGCGCCAGCATGATTCTCGTCCCTACCGAGGCACTCGGTTTTAATATTGTCCGGGCTGTGCCCGTGATGGGTTCCGGCGGAGTTGGTGGCCACTGTGAGATTCGTTTTGAAAACTGTCGGGTTCCGGCGAGCAATCTCCTCGGCGAAATCGGACAAGGTTTTAAACTGGCACAGGCGCGCCTGGGTCCGGGACGAATTCAGCACTGCATGCGCTGGGTTGGCGTTGCGCAACGCAGTCTGGAAATGCTGTGCCGCTATGCTCTTAAACGGCAATCGTTCGGCGAACCCCTGGCAAAGAAACAGACGGTACAGAATTGGATTGCTGACTCGACTGCAGAGATCAATGCCTTTCGTTTGATGACCCTGAACGCTGCCTGGCAGTTAGATCGCGGCGAGGACGCGCGCATCGAGATTTCGCTGATCAAGTTTTTTGGAGCCCGCGTGCTGCACGACGTCATTGACCGGGCAATTCAGGTCCATGGTGCACTCGGCTACTCCAAAGACACGCCCCTGGAGATGTTCTATCGCGATGCCCGGGCTACCAGGATTTACGATGGCCCCGACGAAGTTCACCGGCAAGTGGTGGCGCAGCGCGTACTGCAAGCTTTCGAGCGCGAGGCTTAGTTTCGAGCCGTACATGACCGCGATAAATGACAGCGTTGCCGTCAGACCCGGGGAGGAGTTGAATGTCGCAGCTTTGGCTGCATATCTGCGAGATCGGCTTGCATTATGCTTGTCAGAACCGGGAGCGGTAGCGACCCGGTCTCAACCGGGAGCACACAACCCGGTCGCTACCGCTCGCGGTTCTGACGGAGACCAACAAGCGTCAGCAGCAGATTCTGACGCCGCATTCGAAATTGAGCAGTTTCCCGGTGGACATTCAAATCTCACTTACCTGATTCGTTACGACGATCAGGAGTTTGTATTGCGTCGCCCTCCGGTTGGTCCAGTGGCGCCGACCGCGCACGACATGCCCCGCGAGTACAAGTTGCTCTCGGTAGTCCATCCTCACTTTCCGCTCGCACCCAAACCCATCTTGCTCTGCGAGGATCCAACCATCATTGGAGTGCCGTTTTATCTGATGGAACGACGTCGGGGATTCATTGTGCGCTCCGGCGTGTCCCCAGAAATTGGTGAGAACTTAGCGTGGCGCAGGCAGGTGAGCGAGGCAGTGGTCGATACTCTCGCGGCGCTTCATGCGATCGATATTTACTCTGCGGGAATCGTGAGCATTGGGAAACCAGAGGGTTTTGTCGCTCGCCAGGTTCGTGGTTGGGCTGATCGTTGGGAGCGTTCGAAGACCGGTGAACTGGCGGAGATGGAGGAAGTGATCAGTTGGCTCCGTGAGCGGGTTCCGCCGGACGCCGGGGCGGATGCTCAACGCGCCACGCTCGTGCACAACGACTTCAAGCTGGACAACCTGATGTTTGACAAGCAGGAACCTGCGCGGCTAGTCGCCGTGCTTGACTGGGAGATGTGTACAGTCGGCGATCCGCTTATTGATCTGGGCCTCGCTCTTGGATACTGGACAATGCTGGGAGGCGACCGTCAGGGTTCACTGCGCGCTGTCACGAACGGGCCGGGTTGGATGACCCGCGAAGAGATTATTGCGCGGTATGAGACGAAGACCGGCCGAAATCTTACGCACATTGTTTTCTATGAAACTTTCGCCCGTTTTA
>JALZJF010000236.1 GCA_030859905.1 Acidobacteriota bacterium | reverse complement strand
GGCCACACCTTCACGCCGCGATTGCTCATCATCTCAAGCTTCAGACCGTTTCCGTTCAGTCCGATAATGGAATTGCCCAGATCGTTGGCCGAAGCGGCAGACCAATCGAGAAATACATCCACACCAACCAGTTCCTTCTTCGCCCGCACTTGGGCAGCGGCAGCTTGCTTCCTGTCAGCTCCTTCCTCCGCGGCCGGCTTGTATCTAGCAGCCTTCAGTGTTTGCGGAGTCAGTCCAAGGCGCTGCACAACTGCGTCGGCAAACTCCTTCGTGCCCACTTTCTCCCGACTCACTCCTTCTTTGTAGACGTCGTAGGTGTGAATACCGTCTTCGAGCGTTCGCAGCCAGGCATTGTGCACCTGCTCCGCCACACTCGTTTCTCCGATGTGGACCAGCATCATCAAGGCGCCCAGCAACAGACCCGAAGGGTTGGCCAAATTTTGTCCGGCACGGCGCGGAGCCGAGCCATGAATCGCTTCGAACATCGCCACGTGCTCGCCAATATTCGCCGAACCCGCGAGCCCGACCGAGCCGGCAATCTGCGCCGCCACGTCCGAGAGCACATCGCCATAGAGATTCGGCATTACCAAAACATCGAAAGCTTCAGGTGTGTCGGCAAGTTTGGCGGCCCCGATATCTACGATCCAGTGTTCATTCTCAAGATCCGGATACTCCGCGGCGATCTCCGAAAACACTCTATGAAAAAGGCCGTCCGTAAGCTTCATGATGTTGTCTTTGGTGAAGCAGGTAACCTTCTTGCGACTATTTCTGCGCGCGTATTCGAAAGCGTAGCGCACAATCCTTTCCGAGCCGGGGCGTGAGATCAGTTTCAAACACTGGACCACCTGATCGGTTTGGCGGTGCTCGATGCCGGCATACAGATCTTCTTCGTTCTCGCGAACTATGACCACATTCATCTGCGGATGCCTGGTCTCGACAAACGGGTGATAGGAGATGCAGGGACGCACGTTGGCATATAGGCCGAGCGTTTTGCGCACGGTCACGTTCAAACTCTTGTAGCCGCCGCCCTGAGGAGTGGTAATCGGAGCTTTGAGAAAAACCTTGGTGCGGCGCAGCGATGCCCAGGCGCTGGGTTCAATGCCTGAGCTGTTGCCCGCCAGGTAAACTTTCTCGCCGATGTCAATCATTTCAATATCGAGGTCGGCCCCGGCCACTTTCAGGATGTGAAGCGTGGCGGCCATGATCTCGGGCCCAATGCCGTCGCCATGTGCGACAGTAATAGGAACAGGTTTAGGCATTTAGCAGCTAAGCCTTTCGTTCGGCGCAGTTGATTTTAATTAGCAGAGAAGCAATATAAGCTAAAACGGCAGAGGCAGGCAATTACAACAATTTACCCTTTCCCCCCTTATCCGTTCATTTTCGCGCTGCGGGTGTGAGCTTTAATTTCAAGCGCTCGCTGGCGCGCATGATTTCCACTTCATGCTCCTGACCGGCTTTCATTTCGCCTAACGCGGCTGTGTAATCGTAGACATTGCGCACCTCGCGTCCGGCCATCCTCACAATTCTGTCGCCGGCTTTCAGTCCTGCCCGAGCTGCCGGGGAATCATCACGCACTCCGTCCAACAGTAAACCGTCGCTCGAGTCGGCGTAGCTGGGAATGGTCCCAAGATAGACGCGGAAACCGGTCGAGCGTCCCGGGGCCGCGCTTTTGGCGACCTGGTATGTGGGCCGTTTGTCGCTCGCGTCGATGTCGCGAACGATGCGGGCGACCATTGCGAGTATGCGGGCCTCGTCGTCATAGTTGATCTTCTCCGCGGTGTCGGACGGTTTGTGGTAGTCGGGATGCGTCCCGGTCCAGAAGAAGAGAACGGGGATCTGTTTGGCATAGAAAGAGGAATGATCGCTTGGACCAAAGCCATCTTCGTTCAAGGTGAGCAGAAATTGGTTGGTTACATCGCTGCCGACCACCGTGCGGCCGTTGGCGCCAACCACCATTGGCAAACTGCTGGAGAGATGGACCGGGGAACTCGACTGGACAGTCAGGCCTTGCAAGATATTGGCCCGCTCGATCATCGCCGGCCACTCCGACGCGGTGCCGATGCCTGCGATCAGGAGTTTCCTGTCCTTCATCCGGCCAATCATGTCCATATTGATCATGGCGACGGTGTTTGCGAGTGGGAGCACGGGAAAATTGACGTAGTAATTCGAGCCGAGCAATCCTTCTTCCTCTCCACTGAAAGCGGCGAAGACAATCGTTCGACGTGGTTTGGGGCGCTGGGTTGAAAAAATACGTGCCAGCTCGATCATGCCCGCGGTTCCCGAGGCATTGTCGTCTGCGCCGTGATGCACGTCGCCTGCTCGCTGGGCCAGGCTGCCCGCGCCGCCACGACCCAGGTGATCATAGTGCGCGCCGATTACGATAGCTTCGTGCTTCAGGTTTGGATCAGAGCCCTCGAGTATGCCTATGACGTTGGCCGCACCGACTTCGCGACGGATGATGTCAGTTATCAGAGATATCGGCGTCGCATTTGGCAGGAGCCAACTCTCTTTCCCTGGGAACCACCCTGACGGCGGCGCCAACTTTTTAAGGGAGAAACTGCTGCTGATCTTTTCAAGGTTATTCAGAGCGGCGGAACCCTCGAGGCCCAGAATTCCAGCAGCAGCAAGACGTGAAATGACAATGACTGGCAGACCAGCATCGCCGCCACTGTTGTCGTAACGCAGTTGCGCCAGAAGATCGTCTTTGAAGTTCTCTTCGCGGGCAATTAGGATCAGTGCTTTCGCTCCGGCATTCCGAGCGGCGATCGCCTTCCAACGTGCATCTCCGTAACGCCCGAATTGACTGTGGGGGTTGTCATTGTCAGGCGCCCCTGAAAAGGCAATGGCAATCTTTCCGCTCGCAGCAGCCTTCCAGTAGTCGTCGTATTTCAACTCCGCGGCAGTAATGCCGAAACCCACGAAAACTGCTCGAGTATTCTCGACCCTTCCGTTTGCCGAAAAACCGAGCGGCGTCCAATCATCATTGACCTGCAGCGCATTTGCTGTCCCGCTCGAGCCCTGCATGAAAGACATTTCGTTGCTGCTACCCAGATTTACGCCGGCGACGTAAGGAAATCTTTGTCGGTAGTTGGACCGCGCTTCGCTTCTGTTCTTAGGAGCGCGTATGGTTTGAAAAGCAGGCCGCAAACCAAGTTGCGAAAATTCGGCAGCGATGTAATGAGCGGCATCATTTGCCCCAGGCGATCCTGTGCGCCGCCCTTCGAGGGCATCAGAGGCGAGATATGTAACGTCCCGGCGCAATCGATCTGCGTTGGGTGTTATTTGGGAGACTGGTTGTTGGGCTAGAGCCGCGACGGAAATCGCGATGCTGAGAATGGGGGATAAAAAAGCACGGCGGAATAGTTTGTTCTTCATTTTAACCTTGCCTAGCTTACTTTGTTCGTGTCTTTCGTGTCATTTCGTGGATCGTCTACCTATGGTTAAGGGAAGGGCCTGCTCAAATTAGGATACCTGGCGGACCTTATTCCACCCAATCCGCAATAAATACATTCGTCTCGCCGCGAATCTTCGCGTTACGATTTGATGAAAACACAATCTGCTTTCCGTTAGGCGAGAACACTGGGAAACCGTCGAAGGTGTTGTTGAAGGTGATGCGCTCGAGTCCTAATCCGTTGATGTTGATTATGTAGAGTTCGAAATCCCGCCCTTTCGGGTCATCCATGTTTGACGAAAAGATGATTCGCTTGCCGTCCGGGAAGAAATAGGGCGCGAAGTTGGCCTTGCCGTTTCGAGTAATCTGCCGCTTGTTGGAACCATCGGCATTCATGACCCAGAGCTCAAGGGTGCTGGGACGAATCAGACTGTCCTTGAGCAGGCTCTGATAATCACTCTTGTCCTTTTCGGTTTGCGGGTGATGCGCGCGATAGACGATCTGGCTGCCGTCAGGGGAAAAGAAAGGCCCACCATCGTAACCGAGTTCATTGGTCAACCGACGGACATTTCGCCCGTTGGCATCCATCGTGTAAATATCGAGATCGCCATCTCGCATTGAGGTGAAAACTATCTTTTTACCGTTCGTCGACATCGTCGCCTCGGCATCATAGCCGGGCGTCCTGGTTAGTTGCTGGATCTGTGAGCCATCTGGCCGGGCAATGAAAATGTCGTAGCTGGGGTAAATGGCCCACACATACCCTTTGGAAAAATCCGGACGCGGTGGGCAAGCGGTTCCGCCCAGATGGGTCGATGAGTAGAGCACGCGGCCCAGGTCGGGGAAGAAATAGGAACACGTCGTTCGCCCGGCGCCGTTAGAAATCATTTTTACGGCAGAGCCATCCACATTCATCGTATAAATCTGATCACATTCGTGGCCGTCTCGGGTGGACTGAAAAATGAGCTTTCGACCATCCGCTGAAAAATAGGCTTCAGCGTTTTCACCGCCAAAAGTTAACTGCTTGATGTTACGCAGATGTTCCTCGGTTTGAGGGGGTGACGCAGCGGACGATCGCCTCCCCGGCGAAAGGGAAAGGGTCAACATAAATACTAATAGAATTCCGATCGAAAACAAGCAAGCTAATGATTTCACTGGTAGCAGTCCCTGATTATAAAGAATTAATGCAAGACTGAATTATGCGGGCGCCGCAGTGGATGCGACCCGGCCAGTCCTGGCCATTAGGCTTGACTTGCGCCAGCGGGTAATCAGCAGCGCCAGGGCGCAGAAGCCAACCACCAGACTGATAAGCTGTGACGTAGAGAGCCCGGTCAGTGATGTTAGGCCTAGAATGTCGCCGCGCGGATCGCCACGCACAAACTCAACCGCAAATCGAATGACTGAGTAGAGCAGGGCGTAGAGAAGTATTACTTGGCCGTCGAATTTTCTGCGCTTGTGCAGCCATAAAAGGAAGAAGAAAACTATGAGCATCGCGAAGGACTCATAAAGCTGAGTCGGGTGCAGATGAACCCCAGTCGGCACGCCAGTTATTTGATGTCCCAAGTCGGAGAATCGAACTCCCCACGGTAACGACGTAGGTTCGCCCCAACAGCAGCCTGCCGCAAAACAACCCTGGCGTCCGAAGAAATTACCGACGGCGATGCCCGGAGCGCACGCGTCAGCAGTTTTCCACCAGGGGAGACTGTAACGACGCATCAGAAAGTAACCGGCCAGGATTGCGCCGAGCAGCCCGCCATAGAAAACTCCTCCCGATCGGAGGAAGTCGAGCGAAAGCAACTGCAGCGGGTGCTCGCGATACTCGGGCTCGACAAAAAACATCAGAATCTTAGAGCCGATCAGCGAGGCCAGGAGCATCCAGAGGCTCAAATCGAATATCTTTTCGCGGGGCAATCCATCACGCGCGGCCAGTTTAACCGTGATCAGGATGGCGCAGAGAAAAGCGAGCGCGAGAAACACTCCATACGTGTTGAGGGGAAAGTTGCCGATGCGAAACAGTTCTGGATACATGACTACTGACTACTAACCACTGACTTTCTCTTTTCTTCCTTCAAGAATCAGATCGTAAGCCAGCAGGCCTGCGCCCAAGCAGATGCTAGCGTCTGCGACGTTGAACGTGGGCCAATGATACGAGCCGGCGTGCACTGAAATAAAATCGATAACATAGCCGAGTCGCGCGCGGTCAGTCAGATTTCCGGTAATGCCTGCGAGCAGCAATGAACACGCACCGAGGATGCGATCGTCGTTTCGCGCGGTGCGCATGAAGTAGAAGAACACTGCGACGGCCGCGGCGAGGGCGAGGATGACAAAAAACCAGCGCCCAAAGGATCCACCCTCCTGAAACTGGCCAAAAGCGATGCCGCTATTCTCCGTGTAAACAAAATCCAGGAAGCCATTGATTATGGTTAGATCATCACCGGACCGAAGCGCGCGCGCCGCCCAAGCCTTGCTTGCCTGGTCAGCCATGTAGATGCCAAACGCGGCAAGCAGGTAGCCCGCGCGCCACCCGAAACTGGTGGCGGCCTTTTCCATGAGTCGAGTTTCGTTCATTTTTTACTGGTGCTGGTTAATCAGAGTGGAAATCAACTCTTCGCGCTTCGCCGGTCACTACAGAACCGCGAGCGGCAGCGACCGGATCCTAAACTCATCCCCCATAATCGCGTTTTAACTTACGTTGAG
>JALZJF010000205.1 GCA_030859905.1 Acidobacteriota bacterium | reverse complement strand
TTTTAATGGTGCACGTGGCGCGTCAGAACACTACTGTCCATCTTTCGCCCGAAGAGCAAATGATCTTGAAGCAGCGTCTTCGGTCCAGCAAGACCGAGCAGCGCGTGGCTCTTCGCAGCCGGATAATTTTGGCGGCAGCCGAGGCCAGAGGCACTTGCGAAATCGCCCGCTCGCTGAATATTGGTGCGGAGACGGTAAGTAAATGGCGAGTCCGTTTTGCCCGAGAAGGGCTTGCTGGACTTTCCGATCTGCCCCGCTCGGGGCGGGCCAAGCGCTACGAAGAGGGACTGAGCACGCGGCTCTTGAAGCTCCTCGATAGGCCGCTTCCCAAAGGCTATGCGATGTGGAACGGCAGACTGCTGGCTCACGCCTTGGGCGACGTTTCGCGTCATCAAGTATGGCGGGTGTTGCGCCAACACGGCATCCAACTGCAACGGCGTCATTCCTGGTGTCTGAGTACTGATCCGGAGTTTGCGGCCAAGGCTGCCGACATCGTTGGCCTTTATCTGAGCCCGCCAGAGGAGGCTTTGGTGCTTTCGATAGATGAGAAACCTCATATCCAAGCGCTGGAGCGAGCCCAAGGCTATCTCAAGCTTCCTAACGGGCGCGCCATCACCGGTTATGCTCACGAATATAAACGCCATGGCACTACTACCTTATTTGCCGCTCTCGACATTGTTACCGGAGCAGTCAAAGCCGGTCATTACAGGCGGCGTCGTCGCCGCGAGTTCCTGGACTTCATGAACGAGGTGGTAGCTGATTATTCACCATCAAAAACCATTCATGTAATTCTGGACAATCTCAACACCCACAAGCCGAAGCACGACCGTTGGCTGGCGCGCCACAAGAACGTCCATTTTCATTTCACCCCAACGCCCGCCAGTTGGCTTAATCAAATTGAGTGCTGGTTCTCAATCTTGAGCCGCAGCGCTCTCAAAGGTGCCAGCTTCACGTCGCCAAAACAATTGCGCCAAGCCATTGACGACTTCATCGACGTCTACAATGAAACCGCTGCTCCCTTCGAGTGGCGCAAGGCCGAAGTCCATCCCAAGGCTTTCAAGCCATATATGACGGACTTATGCAACTAAGTACTAGGGCACATTTACTCCAGTTGGCGCCGGAATCACTGCTCACAATCACCGGAATACACAATCCAGGTAAATGCGGTCAAACGGACTTAAAATCCGTTAGGGTTTAGGGCGTGGGTCCAACCCCGTCCTAGACAGGCCGCCCGATCTCACCCAAGCTATGGTTCAACAAATTCAGGCTCGACCTAAACGTGGGAGTAGGGCTTTTGCCCTATTGCTGGCGCAAGCGGGCATGATCGGATAAAATGCCCGCATTCGCGGCGATTGCAGCCTAATCCGATGGTCCAATCATCCCTGTAACCTGTTGATTTTAAACGAGTTATCGCCCGCTTGGCTCAGCAATTGGGCTATCACTCGCAAGTGTCGCTTTTCCTATAATTTACAGGGACTCAAAAAATACGTTGCGCTCTTCTTGGGCTCTTGTTCCGTAAGTTAGTACTGCACAACTGTGTGAGGCTTGTGAACAGAACAACCGCTAGGATACTGTGCTCAATCCTCACTCATCGAATTCGTCATCTCCAAACAATCTTGACGTCTAATCCAGCCATTAAGGGTTCTTTAGCCGCCAGGCCTTAACAGAACCTCGTCTCAGATTATCTTCCGCACTCTCATGCCTTTTGGCGACGTTAAGATCGGCGGTTGTGCCAAGGAGTGGAGGTTTAGCGATGCATATACGACATCAACGCGGTTATCTCAGGTGTGTAAAGCGTAAGAATGGTCCATCTGTATGGGAATTTCTCTGGCAGGAAGACGCGAAGGGGAAACGTTTACGGCGTACGGCGGTAATCGGCACTGTTGAGGAATATCCCACCGAAGACCTAGCGGTAGCAGCCGTTAACAACCTGAAGAAGGTTGAACCTAAAAGGCTGAGCATTGTAATGGTCTCTCCCTCTCGGTGCTTATTCTGAAGCGATGCTGAAGAGTTCACTAATGGGAACCAAAGGGTGTGTTGGAGGACGAGGTGGAGTGTTATCCTCTTCGGAGAGTCATTAGCATCCTCCTGCGGCCGAGTGATTCTAAAAATTGACCCACCGCCGGGGCGCGGCCTGCAGAGGGTCACTGAAAACATCGCCACTAGTGAGAAGGAAGTGGTCTCAGGACTGCTGTTCCAGCTTATTAATCAATATGCCCAGTCTATCAATCTCAACCTCCATGACATCTCCATGCTTGAGAAACACCGGAGGTGTCCGGGCAAAGCCAACGCCAGGCGGTGTTCCGGTGGCGATGACGTCGCCCGGCTCAAGGGTGATTGTCGCGGACAAGAATGCGATCAATTCTGGAATGCCGAAGATTAGTTGATTCGTATTTGAGTCCTGCATCGTGCGCCCGTTCAGTCTCAACTTAATTGATAAGTTATGCGGGTCAGGAACCTCATCTGCAGTCGCAATGTATGGTCCCATTGGAGCGAAGGAGTCGCACGATTTACCTCGCTGCCACTGACCATCAGCGAACTGAAAGTCGCGTGCGCTCACATCATTGATGATCGTGTAGCCTAGGACATTATCAAAGGCTCTTTCAGCCGGCACTTGCGTTGCTCGGCGCCCGATCACAACTCCAAGTTCAGCCTCATAATCTACCTGGTGACTCGTCGCTGGGATAAGAACATTTTGGCGTGGCCCAACAACAGAGCTTGAGAATTTCGAGAATATGACAGGGGAAGTAGGAATTGGCATCTTGCTCTCTTCTGCGTGGTCCCTATAGTTAAGCCCAATACAGATCAGCTTGCCTGGCCGAGGAATAGGCGCCAGGAAATCTACATCATCGGAGTCCAGTGTCCATGGAGAAGAACAATGACCCCTATCAACGTCGCTGGCGATCTCTTCACACAATTCGCGCGCCCGTGGCAGCCACGAACCCGCGAGGTCAAAACAGCTGAGAAATGAATCAGATCCGGTCGCAGCACCTGCCTGGGCAGCCATGTCCGTGGCAGCTGTCAAGTTCAAAACAGATCTACCATCGTGCGCTAACGCCCCGACTAGCGGCCTGCGTTCCGCCCCGGTTCGTTTCGTGAATGTAACGAGTCGCATCTTCTCTCAACGAAATTCGACAAGTAAATTCCTTGAGTTCGCTAACCCTTTGATCGCTATTACTTGCCAGACATGTCGGGATGTCTCGCATCGCGAGACCTCATAACAAATTACGTGACTTGAGCCTGCGTGAGGTGCCGGCACTAGCGTGTCGACATTAAAGACACGAAGATTCGCTCAACTATATTGAGCGCGTTGATTTCATCGGGACTGAATTCGCCTGACAACTTGAAGACGTTCATAAAGAGTGTGTGTCGCCGTGACGGTAACAACCACTCCCGATAGCAAATGGAAAACGATTCGCTCAATTATCTGCTTTCAAAGTAGCACTGTGCAACATTGAGTGGTCGATCGTCAGCGCAGACTGCGACAAGAAGGTCGTCGTTGGCTAAAGTGACGTCCATCCTCCGTCTACAATTAGGTTTGTCCCGGTGACGTACTCAGAGGCGTCACTGGCAAGAAATACTACTGCGCCTTTGATGTCCTCATTATTTAGCATTCTGCCAAGCGGAACTCGGCGACAATAGTTTCTCACGAACCGATCTTCCTGGATGCTGAAGTACCCCCCGGGAAAATGCAGCATGTCATGCCTAACTTTGTTCGCAGACATCACCCCCCCACGACGCCGTCGTGTTGATTACGATATTCGTGTTACCGGCTGCGGGAGAACTGGAATCCCAAGTAAGGTAATCTCCCTCGAAAGCCCTTTCATATTCCCGGCGATAAAAACCCGCTGTTTCGTGCCAGTCGCCTTTATGGAAACCAAGAAACCTTCATCGGTAGTAAAATCTTCGCCCGGATGGAGCGGATAGATCTGCAATGGTCCATTGATCTCATCCATGAATATCCAGCTCCCCTGGTACCTAAACATTCCATCCCAGCGTTACGCCCTTATTGAAGATTGCGTCACCAACCATGTCGATGCCACGTCGGTTCAAATAACCAACGCCGAAACCTAAGTCAGCGGCACTGATATCCAACCACCCGCAGGCAAGTCCATTAGGTGCAGTCGGCGGAATGGAGAAGACGAGTAATCTTATCCTTGACAGAGTTACGCGGGTCGGGCCACTTCCTGCCCATTCCTCCGGTAGGAGCCGCGAAGATTCTTTGGAAGGGTCATCAGTAATGTTGATATCTGTAGGCCCAACCATATTCCGGTAATTGAAAAATTGCCACCATTGATGATGCGGGTTTTGAACCGAAGAAACTCACTGTCTTTGTCCAATGAGCCCAGCATTGAGAATCCAACGCCAGTTGCTCTATTACTTTTATCCCGCAGATTCGCAAAAGACAGTTCGATAGCAGGCCACCCTCATAGTTAACTGTCCTAACCGCTACCGACTGATTGACCTCTTGAGCTATGACTACTTCCGGTATGGTCCGGACTTGATACTGACCCTAACCAGATCCGCAGCGGTGAGTAACTCTCTTTCGGAACCACCAGTGTACGCATGGTCCCGATGTGCGTCATTTCCTTTAGGCGCCGGAAGCGAGATCGAAGAAATTCTTCTTGGTGTTGGCAAGCGTAATCTCTCCAAGTTTCCGGACAATCCTGCTTTTTTTTGGTTCTGACCTGCAATGGGGGTCGCAGAAAGAATCTTCAAATGATCCCGCTCTTAGAAATTTGTCGGAATGTAACTTTCCAGACAATAACAAGCTGCTAAGAAAATCGGGCCGGTGAGTGCGACGAACGCATGATCACATCTTGATTCGTGACGGTATTGTCAGGTTAACGGGGGAGGTAATAAGACGGTTCCTGCGGCATACTTCACTGATGCACACGTCCGTCTGTCGATACCGCCGAGACAATCAACCATTGCGTCTGGCTCTATTTTCGCTTCACCCAGATTCCTCGATGTCGAAGAAATGTTAGCGATGTGTGGTGTGACCCTTAGCTATGAGACATGAGCAGTTAGTTAGTTAGCTTTATCGGTTGTAAATTGGAGTGGGACCGCGCAAATCTTTCCATACCTCATCGCACAGCTCTACGACCTCGGGCAGCAACGGCCCCTCATCCAACAGATTAAGATTCTGCTTCAGTTGCTCCAGTTTGGAAGCTCCAAGGATGACGCAGTCCAGTACGGTATGGTGCATGAGCCAGTTAAGCGAAAGGCTGATCAGTGAACGCCCGGCCTTTTGAGCAATTGATTGTAAGGTTTCGATTGCACGAAAATTCTGCTCGTGCCAATAGCGATCCTGATACATCGTGTTCTGATCGAATCTTGTTCCAGGTGTGACCGAGGTGCTGTGGTGTTTACCCGTCAGGAGTCCACCGGCCAGAGGGTTATAGGCGATGATGGATACCGAAAGCTCTTTAGCCATCGGAACAAATTCCTGTTCCAGTCCTCGCGCCACCAGGTTATACATTTGCTGAGCGATGGAAGCGGGTTGATAGATCTCGCGTTGTGCGAGAGAGACCATCTGTCCCACCTGCCAGCTGGCGTAATTTGAACTTGCCGGATAGCGGACCTTGCCCGCTTTAACCAACTCTTGCATAGTCTCGAGTGAGTCTTCGATCGGTACGTCGTAGTCGGGCTGGTGAAGATAGTAGATATCCAGGTAATCGGTCTGAAGACGTTGAAGACTCTCCTCCACAGCTCTCATAATCGCGGATCTCGAGAGCCCATTCTGGTCCGGGGCTTCTCCCATCTTCCCTCGCACCTTGCTAGCCAGAACGACACTCTCTCGTTTGCCGCGCAGGGCTTTTCCAAGCAACTGCTCGGAGACTCCCAGCTGATACGCATTCGCAGTGTCGAAGAAGTTGATTCCTTGCTCGAGGCAATAGTTGACCATGCTCGCTGCCAGGGCTTCGTCCACCTGGCTGCCGAAGGTCATTGTGCCAAAGCAGCTGCGCGAGACTTTGAGGTCTGTGCCTTTGAGAGTTCGATACTCTGTCATCGCTTCACTCCTTGTCTTCCGCGGTAAGCGTCCACCTGCAAGTTCTTGTAAAATAGATAGTCCGTGAAGCCATTGAGGATATTGGTAGGCGCGGGCGGATTCGAACCGCCGTCAAGGTAGGCGACCTTTTTACAACAGTTACACAAATGCTGGAAAAAAACTCATGTGCCTACTGCCCATCCTGTGCTTTCGCTAGCTACATTTATTCCTGGTCCAGGCACCGACTCGCACCGCATCGCTATGAAGCTTGACGTTGTGGCACAGTTCGAGCAGCAAGGCGAAAACGAACTGAGCTACCGATGCCGTGGCATAGGCAGGGACATTCGTGACGGTTTTTCCCAATTCTTTCGCCACTTTGGTATCGACTATGTTATATCCAGTTGCCGCTACCCCGATGTATGCCAAGCGCGGCAACTGACGCATTAACTCACCCTCGATCGCCACCTTATTCGTAATCAGCATGTCAGCGTCAGCAACACGCTCAACTATTTGATCTGGGTGCGTCCGGTCATAGATTTCAGTATCGACAAGCTCTTTCAGGTCTTGCCAGGAAAGATCTCCCGGGTTCATCGAGTAGCCATCCAGAACAACCAGCTTTTTCATCGATCCTGCCTTAGTGTCGACATGCGAGAACACAGGCAACGCTTGTCCCTTCGACTGTGCTTTCGCTTTGGACCGCGGTCACGATCAGTCAGAAACAGACTCAGAATAGTTTACCGACTGCCAGCAATTGTCTGCGCAGGAGAGAATGAGAGCGTCGGCGACGGAGAGCGCCCGTAAACCATCCTCGAGTGTGACCCGGGGTTCATGACCTGCTTGAATGATCTCTATGAAGTGATCGAGTTGCCGATCCATCATCGCGTCACGGTGCTCCACGCTGCGATACGTTCTGTAGAACTCCTCATGATAGATCTTCACAGCGACGATACCCTGTAGAAAGTCAATGGTCAGCGTGCCTCGGTCTCCAATGATAGTAAAGCAGCGTTGCCCAGGGGACTGTACGTAATCCAAGTGCACTGTACCGGAGATCCCACTTTCGAGCTCTAAGATACAATCGACGACATTCGGTTTCTGGGTTCTTTCCAGGTTCCCTGATTGATGACTCGTTGCCACTACTCTACGGACACTTCCCAGGAACCAGTGGATGTAATCCCATTCATGACTGTAGTCTATGAATAGTTTATTGACGTCGGTTGGCTTGAAACGTTCTTTTGCCAGCACAAGCGTGTCGTAGGCACCCAGCATCACCTGGAATGAGACGGGTGAGCCAATCATTCCCGAGTCGCATAAGTCTTTGGCCTTGAGGAACACTCCGCTATGGCGCAACGAATAGCCCACCAACGTAGGGACTCCTGTACAGCGACAACATTCGGTAAGCGCTTTTGCCTGCCGGGCACTCTCCGCTACCGGCTTCTCCAGCAGCGAGGGTATACCCGCTAAACAGGCCGCTTCAGTTTGTGTTGCGTGATATTGGTCAGGTGTGGCGATTATGACCCCGTCAAGACTCATTGCCATCAGCTTTTCAAATGAATCCGTCGTTTCAATGAGATTGGGAAAGTTCTGTGTGGCTTCGAGGTGGGAAGGAGTCGTGTCACAAAGATAAAGGTGGATGTCGGCCCTTCTTGATAGGAGCCGGGAGTGGCGATAACCGATTGAGCCTATGCCGCACACACCGATGCGCAGTCTTTCATTTATTGACACTAGTAGACACTCAAACTATTTCATTCTGCTGATTATCCAGGCGTTGTTGTCGGTTTCATTTCCCGTGTTAAGACAGGTGCTTAGGCGGGTTCGGTCAATAACGGCATAAGTGTTTGGATAGGAAGATTTTTCGCATATGGTCTCCCTGAGGTTCGGTCTTTTGATGAACCACGTATTGTCCCTTTCAGGAATATCGATGGTGCTTCGGCACTGATCAGTAGACGTCCTACCGACAACCACATAGCCATAGGGAATAACGGAGACAGTGCATACATGAACGGCCGTCTTGTCAGTTTGGGATTGTGATAGCGCGGTTGGGATCAGCAGCACCAGCAATGGAATCAGGACTATCAAGCTCCGCATGAGTTTCTCCTTGGGGATTCTGCCTCTCGATCCTAAAAATAAAAAGAATATTTCTCCAGCCGTGGCGAAGTGCGTCAACCTGCCTGGCGGAGACATGCGATACAGTCGATCTCAAACAAGATACTCACGGGCAGGCAATTGGTGATAGTCGTTCGTGCCGGAAAGGGTTCCGAGAAGAACTGACGATACAGCTGGTTAAATTCGGCGAGGTCAGCATCTCGCCTCACGTAGCAGTTGACTTTGACGATGTCTTCCCAGCGTCCTCCCGCGGTAGTGATGATGGTCCGCATGTTTTCCAATGACCGACTCATCTCTTCGGTGAAAGTTCCGGCGATGATGTCCCCCGTTGCCAAGTCAACTGAAGCCTGACCTGAGACAAAAATCAAATCTCCAAGCCGGGTTGCATGAGAGAAAGGCAGCTTGGTTGTGCCAGCCAAAATGGTTTTGAGCATAGATTTCAGACTCTAACTGCAATATCAAAAGCACGTTGGAGACTAGTTCGTTGTCTCGACGGGGATAATTCGCTCAATCCGTTCCAGGATCAGATCCGCTATCATCCTGTGACCCAGACTATTCGGATGAAGTCCATCGAGAAACAGATCGTCAAGATTTCTTCCGGGAGTCCTTTCGTAGGAGCGAAAAGCCGAGAACACGTCTATTAACTCCACCTTTTCCTGGGCGGCGAGGCGTCTTACGGCTCCGACGTAGCTTTTCAAAAAAGCATTCATGCCGTCCGGATTGTTGGGGTTGTAAGGCCGTTTTCCGTAAAGCTGTCTTAACTTTTCCGACCATGCTATCGGTGTCGGTGTTACTAGAATAACGCCAACACCCCGGCGCTTTAGCAAAGCAATGAAGCCACGAAGGTTCCGCTTGTATTCATTGAGAGCGACGCGTGGTCCAATGGCCGGAGGTGTTTTCCAGACGTCGATGGCAGCATCGTTAGCGCCAAATAACATGATCACTAAGTTGGGATCGCGAGCCATCACATCCTTCTCAAATCGTCCCGCTGCGTCGGCGGTGGTATTTCCAGGCACCCCGGCATTGATTACGGTCGCTTGAACTTGACGTCGCCGAAGCTCGCTCTCCAGCACGTCCGAAAATGTAACGACACCCTTGCGGGGAGCGGCTGTCGAATCGCCGAAGGTGATAATCTTCACTTGTGCGATTGTTCTCACCGGCCCGGTGAATGCGAGAGTAGCCATGAGTAGAAAGCCAATTGACCTTCTCATTATCGAACCTCACTTTTGATCCGCCCCCGGGAAATCTCCTTAAAGGGCAAGGCTACTGCTGCGTCTTCATGCGCCCGAGCAGAAGGCCGCTGAAGCGAGAGCGCAGCTTATCCTCTCCGCCAGCGCCGTAGAAGACCCCGTCGTGGAAGAAGAACTTGGTGTCCATCAGCGGGAAAGGCATTTGCGAGAAGAGTTCGTACGTGTCTTGCACAGGGTCGTACCGGTAAACAGTGTTCAGGCCACCATCTCCAAAGCCCCCCAGGAGATAGATAGAACTACCTACAGACGTGGCCCAAAAGGCGCGCGCCGGTTGCGGAAGAGGCCTCAACGCATGCCATGTTCGGGTTTTGGTATCAAAGCGATGCGCGTCGTCCAAATTTCGAAATGCCTTCCCAGGTTCCTGGGTAACTCCGCCAAACACATAAATGCTTTCACCGTTCGCGGCAGTCGCATGAATTTCTCGAGGTGGACCAGGTATGTCGCTCAATTTCTCCCACCTATTTTTATCTACGTCGAAAGACCAGGCTTGGCTGGTGGCGGTAGTGACATCGCTGGCACTTGTTGCGCCACCCAAAATATATATCTTCCTACCAACAGTGACGCCGGTGGCATAGACAAATCCGATAGGCGTCTCTCCCTCCTTAACCCACTGGCGGCCGCTGTGGCGATAGATAGTCCTATTCAGGGTCTCCTCCTGATCAATTCCACCCATTATTAATAACTTGCCCCCGACCAGTGCTGTTATGCCATACGCAAGCGGACGTGGTAGCGGCTCGCGTTCAGTCCATATTCCTTTCGCCGGATCGTAAAAACTGACCTTATCCGTCCAGAGCTTCTTTTGATCTTTCCAGTAAGTTCCTCCGCCCAACAACAACCCTCCTCGATGCCAGGCCGCAAAATAACCGCCGCGCGGAAGGGGCACGTCCGGGCCTCTGGACCAATCGATGCGATCCGCGCGACCTTCAGCAAGTGTGGGTGTTTTGAAAGACAACAAGAAGGGGAGCAACATGACCAGGAAGAAAGCAAGGCACTTCATGAAAGCACTTCCTCCTTCTCCTTCAACTTTCCTTAATCGCTCTAACCATGCGTTGGGAAACGACTGACAAGGAAATCGTTTATCGACAGTAATCATAGTCGGTCGGCGCAAGTGCTTCCCCTCGTTCTCAGACCTTTCCTAAGTGTCGACGAAGAATGCTTAGTGAACCTCGGCGCCGTCACCTTCTGTTTGTGCGGGTAGCTCAGGTAGAGAGTTAAATGAGTAACTAATAAGGGCCGTCGTAACGAAACCACTTATGAAAGAGCCCGGTATGATCCAATTAAAAGAAATACCTTGACTGAGCCCGAACAATTGCTTGCTATAACTGATGAGCATACTCACTGCCGTCGAGACAATAAAACCCACTACTACTGAAGTGGCTCCTGCACGTCGGAGCAGCATGCCGGAAAAGAACAGGACAGCCAATGGGCCGACGAAAAGATTCACGAGCCGGCCGCTCAATTCCACCAAATTCCAGTCTGTCCGTCGCATCGCAAACGTAATGCCGACGGCAAGAGATATTCCAACGGCGCCTACGGTCACACCTATTAACCGCTCAAGAAGAAGCGCTCTTTTAAAAATCCTGAAGTTGCTGAGACGTTGTTGAAAGTTGCTTATGATGACGCTTGTTATTGCGCTCATCCCGGAGCTTAGCCCTGACATTGCGGCGGCTAAGAGCCCCGCCACTATCAAACCCGAGACCCCGTGCGGCAACTCCTGCACAATAAATTGCGGCATCGTGCGATCGGCCTGGAGCGCAATCTGCTGCTGAAAATCACTATTCGGTAAGGCGGATCTGTGCCGATAGAAGGCGAATAGAGATAAGCCACAAATCATCAGAAAGAGTATTGAAAGTATGGTTGAGAGAGCGAACACCCACACCGAACGCCGGGCGGCTTTAACAGAGGGCGTGCTAAGAAAACGCTGCACGATCATCTGATCAGAGGCGTTAGTGCAAATAAAGTAGAAGAAAACGGATGCCATACTTCCGACTGTCGTTATGCGCACTGTGGGGTCGAGACTGAATGTTGTTATCTCTGTGCGCCCTGCCTCAGTGAACGATCCCCACCAGGCCAGAGGTCTGCTGCCAGTCGAGAGGCCAATGTAAATCGGAATAATCAATGCGCAACCGGTGAAGAGGAGGGTTTGAATAAAGTCAGTCCAAATCACTGATCGTAGCCCGCCAGCCGACGTGTAAAAAGTTGTGATTATCCCGATTACGGTAATTATTAAAAAGATGCTCCAACCGGTTATCTCAGCCACTGCCAAACTCGCCGTATAAATTATTACCCCCATCCAGATCGTGGTCTTCAAGATAAAGGCATATGCCGAAAGACTTGTGACGCGCGGGCCGAAACGTTTGTCCAGATATTCATAGGCACTGGTAATGTGAAGCCCCAGCAGGTTCGGGATAACGACTCGCGTGGTTACCGGGATCGCCAATGGTAAAATCAAATACGCCACGAAAAAACCAAGTCCATAGCGAATCATCTCTCCGGGCAATGCCATGAAGCTTATCGTGGAGAAGAGAGATAAGCTTCCGCCTACCAGGATCCAGTGCATGCCCCTGCCACCGAGAAAGAATTCATCGCGTGTATTAGTGCGCCTGGAGAAGTAGACTCCGATCAACGACATCGCTGCGATATAAGCAGCAATGACAATGATATCGAGTGCGTTTAGCATGCGAATGATCCTTCTCTCATCCTGATCCCTCTTCGTTTCAGCGTTGCTCCTTAATCCAAGGCTATTTGGAGTTGACGCTGACTCGTGCAAAGGGGTGCCCACGGAGGGACACCCCTACAGGTTTAACCAGCAACGTTAGGAGCCACGGGCAGTAGACGAAACCGCTCGCCTAAGGTCGCGTAGCCGTTTATTCAAGAAGCGTTTTCTGACCAGGTTCTACCATCCACCACTAGGCAGACAGAAACACCTGGATGAACCAAAGGCATCGAGCCGATCATCGCAACGTATCCGGTTTGCTCGCTCCTCAGTTCCTCAATGGTCTCACCAAAAAGGTCACGGACTACGCCGATAACCTGACCACGCTCGATACGGTCCAGCAACTTCACCATCGGCACGAAAAAACCAGCGGTGTTGACTGCCTGAGTCCGGTCCACATCACCTGATCCAATCAGATGTAGACTCGGCGCTCGAGGCTCATTAACACGCGGAATGATCTTGAGGTGCCCGAGCAGGTTCAGTAATCCGTTGACGTAATAGGGTAGCTCTACAGGCGAGACGCACCCGCCGCTCGGAGATTCGACGTAGAGCCAAGGGATGCCGCGCTGGATTGCCGCGCAAAGCGAACGGCCCGGACTGATCTCATGATGTCCCCAGACGACCGGCGTGCCGAATTGAAACGCCGCTTCTCTAGAGGCTTTGCCGGCGGCCGTGTCATTTGCGTCGTAGCCAACCATCGTCGGCATCAGCGAAGCAATGCCTGAGCTATGAAGGTCAATGAAGAAATCCGCCTGGGAAATAATCAGGTTAGTAAGGTAGTAAGCGATTCGCTCCGTCAGAGTACCGTCTTTGCGTCCCGGAAACGTTCGTGCGAGATTCAACGAATCGACAGGGCTGTTCCGCATCACAGCCTTATAGGCCGGCAAGTTAGCGACTGGTACGGCGATCACTCTGCCGCTCATCTGGTTGGAATCCAACTCACGGAAAACCTCGTGAATCGCCTGGACTCCTTCGAGCTCGTCTCCGTGCACACCAGCTAAAACCACCAACGTTTGCCCCGGCCTGGCACCATCCACCCAGAGGACAGGAAATCCGACCTGCTCCCCGCTTCCCAACCCGCCGAGCTTTAGAAAGAAGGAGCGTTTGCCTGGCTTTGCCTCCGTTTCCGGATTGAAACTCTCAGCATCAATTTGCATTTGCCCTAACTGCGATCTCGAAGTCTCAAAAGATAATACCGAACTGGCCAACAGTTTGTGGTATTGGACCCCTTTGGCATTGAGCTACGGCGGCGTCTACGTGCCTCTGCCCGCCAGTGACTGTGAAGAGCATGTGGCCCGGATAAAGTCCATCGATCCCAAGGTTGGCCAGTTTTTTTAGGTCTTGCCGGTAGCCGTCCATCGTTGAACCTGGAGCGTTGATGAGACCAATCACACCGCCATAGAACAAGACATCGCCGGGAAACAGGTTGCGGCGCCCATCCATCTCAACCATGTAACAGATCGAATCCGGACTGTGTCCTTCCACTCCGATAGCTTGGAACTTGAGACCACCCGCCTCGATACTGTCGCCGTCCGATACTGCTCGATCTACCCGGCAGTTTCTGTACTGAAAGTCAGCTGGATAGACACCGTGCTCCTTTGCCAAATCCAATCCTGCTTCGGCCCCGGTTCCGCGCTCTAGCAAATCCTTGGTTTTCCCGGAGAGGTGTACTTCGCATCCAGTTATCTCACGCAATTCAGCGGCACCGCACGAGTGGTCGAAATGGTTGTGCGTAAGCAGAAGCGCCTTAATATCTCGCGGGTCAAATCCTTCTTGCCGAATGTTCTCCAAAATAATGTCGCCCGCCGTTCCGCCGCCCGCATCAATCAAAACCAATCCGTCGCTGCCTTTAACCAAATAAACGTGACTGTCCCAACGACCTGAGATTCCAAGTTGAAGACTCCCAACGATATAAATGTGTTCGGTAATTCTCATTGCTGCTAATCAGTTTCACACTCAATTTAGAACTTCTCAGCAACAAAGATTTTTGAAATGTCTATGATGGAAGCCAAACTTGCGCCCGTAAGATTATGGAGCATAGCTACGACAACTTTTTTGTCAGGATACATCAGAAGATACGACATACCGCCGACACTTTCTCCCGGATGAAAATAGTAAAGCCGTCCTTCTTTATCTTTGTTAATTCTCCAACCAAGGCCCACTCCGGTTTCTTTGCCGTCGTTCGTTTGTTGAGAAGTAAACATCTGTTTTCGCGTTCCTTCTTTCAAAAACCCGTCGCTCAAATGCGCTGAGCCAAACTTCACCAAATCTTCCGTATTGGATAGAAAACCGCCGCCCGCAAAACTGAGACTGTGGTCAATATACGAGGCGTTAACCCATTGTTTCTTTGCGTCAAGCGAGTAAAAACGGGTTCGATTTGGAATAATCTTTCGGTTTTCATCTGCCGATGAAGAATTCATATTCAGAGGTTTGAAAACTTGCTCCTGCATAGCAGTCAAAAACTCCTGCTCGCTTGCGCCTTCAATCACCGCACCAAGCAAGTTGTAACCGTAAGATGAATACGCATACTTGGTCCCCGGAGGACTTTGGAGAGGATCGCTCTGAAAAATCCTCAGACTATCCGTGACGCTTTTGTAATTTGTTTGGTTGTAAAACTCATCTTTGGATTCGTCAGGGTCTCTCTTGTAATGCCGGATCCCCGATAAATGTCCGACTAATTGACGGGATGTAATTTCCTGTTCTTTGCGCGGAAAATTCGGCACATAGCGTTGAACAGGCGCGTCTAAATCAAGTTTACCCTGTTCATATAACCTTGCCATTGCCGCCGCCGCAAAAAGTTTTGAAACGCTTGCGATTCGAAAACGGGTTGCGGGCGTAACGCGAACCTGATTTTCTAAATCGGCAAAACCGAAACCTTCCGACCAGATAATTTTTCCATTAACCGCGACCGCAATTGATAAACCAGGAATATGCTGCTTTGCCATCGTATCCGCAATTATCTTTCCGCTTTGCGCGATGGCTCGTTCGTATTCTTTGGGAGTTTGTGAAGGAGCAGAAACGCAGAAACATATGACGAATGCAAACAAACACAACACATTCGTAAAACGATTTAATCTGTCATATTTCTGCACTTGATTGCCTCTGGAGCTTAGTCGGCTTGTCCTTTGGCGAGGCTTTCCGACTGCAAAAGACCGCAGTCCTCAAGAATTTCTCTGACTCTTTCGCGGTCTTCATCAGTCGCCGAACAATATGGCGCGCAAACGGTTTTTTCGCAGATTCCCAAAACTTGCAAAGCTGCTTCAAACCCGCCCCAAATTTCGCCGTAATCGAAAACCTTACAAACTTTCGCCAGACGCCCGCTCAACTCATACGCAAGATCGTAATCCCGCGCTTGAACGGCCTGATAAAGTTCCACAGCAACTTGTGGCGACATGTTGTGCGCCCCCCCGATTGCTCCATCTGCGCCCATCATCAGGCCCTGGGGGATAAGCAGTTCTGTTCCGAGTAGAACGCTGAAATCTTCGAGGCCGCGCAGCGCCTCAATCAGTTGAACCCAACGATTGCAATCCTGGTTCGTCTCCTTCAGACCCACGATGTTGGGTTCGTGGCCCAGATTAACTATCGCCTCGATGCTCAGGTTAAATTTTGTGAGATATGGATTGTTGTAAATCAGCAACGGCTTCTCCGCGGCCTGAGCGATCTCACGAAAGAAGCTGGTCGCGCTCTTCTGGGAAAGCGTGAAATAGTAGGGCGGAAGCGCGGTCAGATAATCTATCCCGAGCCTCTGAATCTCCCGCAACTTCTCAATGACTCTCTTGGTCCCCGTGTCTGACACGCCAGCGACGACCGGGATTCTTCCGCGAACTTCGTCAACCACAATCTCTATCGCACGTTGCTGTTCACGGTCGGTTAGGAGCGCAAAGCAGCCCATGGTGCCATTGGCAAAGACGCCGTGCACTCCCGCACCGATCAGGTACCGCACAAGCCGTCGGAGACCAGCTTCATCCACACGCTCATCTGAGGTGAGTGGTGTGCCGATGGGCGGAATGATGCCTCTTAACTTCATTTACTCTCGTTCTAAGGGAGCCTGTTGGTTCAGATGGCCGTCCAGCCGCCATCCACCATGAGGTTCTGACCCGTTATGTAACCAGAGGCGTCAGAAGCGAGGAAAACCGCTGCCCCCTTGATGTCGTCGTCGCTGCCCATACGGCCGAGCAGCGTCTTCTTGGAATATCGTTCGACGAACACCTCAGGCTGATCTTCCGTGTGAAAACCACCTGGACTGATCGCGTTAACGCGGATACCGAAACGCCCGTAATAGCTGGCGGCGTAACGAGTAAAATTAATCATCCCGCCCTTGGCAAATGCATAGTTGGCAGGGCTCGTCATGTCAGTGCCCTCGTAGATGTTGAAGTCCGGACCTACGACGCCGTAAATCGAGGAGATGTTGACGATGACGCCGGAACGCTGCTCGATCATCTGTTCGCCGAAGATCTTGCACGAGAGAAAAAGGCCAGTCGAGTTGATGCGCATAGCCGTTTCCCATTCTTCTTCAGTGACCGTGCCAAGATCTCCACCCGCGCGTGCAACAGCGTTGTTGAAGAGGACATCAAGCCGGCCAAACTTGGAGATGACCTGCTGCCGTAACGCGATGATTGAGTCGCTGGTCCCCAGATCCAGGGTCGCGGACACAACCTGCAAACCTTCGTCTCGCAAATCTGCCGCAAATTCTTCGCACTTTCTCAGATCGCGAGAAGCGACAACGACCTGCGCACCGGCCTCGGCCAAAGCGCGCGTGATATGAACGCCGTAAAGCCCAGCTCCGCCCGTCACTAGCGCCACCCGACCATCAAGCCTGAACAGATCATTCACTGTCATCTATCCAATCCTCTTAGGCAGAACCTGCACTATGCAACAGTCTCATTAATAGGTTAGAAAACCACCATCAACGACAATCGTCTCGCCCACAATGTATGCCGAATCGTCAGATGCGAGAAAAACGATGGTTGGACCTATATCAGCAGGTCGTCCGCGCCTGCCCAACGGAATCGGACGAAAATACCTTCCCTTGATGCCGCGTTTTTTTATGTCGTCAATTATGTTCTCGTTCGCCTCCGTTTGAATGTCGCCTGGCGCCACGCAGTTAACACGTATGCCGTGCGGGGCCAGTTCCAAAGCCATTGCCTTGGTCAGGCCGACGAGGCCGGCCTTCGTAGCACAATAGGCCGTAGCCCCCTCCTGGGCAGCAAAGGCGCCTACGGACGAGATGTTAATAATGGCACCCCCGCGACCAAGCATTCGTCGGGCTGCCTCCTGCGAGCAGATGAATGTGCCTTTGAGGTTCACGTCCACTGTTTCGTCCAGAAACTCATCCGTGAGATCAAGAAATGGAGCGGCAGCGCGAGCACCGGTTACAGCGGCATTGTTGACGAGGATATCGATCTGGCCCCAGCGGTCGATCGTCCGCGACATCAACTCCTGGACACGTGGGCGCAACCGTATGTCTACGCTTAATGGCAGGATCTCGTGTCCTTCCGCTTGCAGTTCGCGCGCGGTTTCTTCGGCTTTCTCGCCTCTGGTTTGAGCTATTACTACTCGCGCGCCCGCTTCGGCCAGCGACCGGCTGATTCCCTTGCCGATTCCAGTCCCGCCACCCGTCACGATCGCCACTTTATCTTTCAGTTTCATTTGGCAACACCAAACATGTGTCAAGTAGTGGGTCAGTTTCGTCTGGAATGTCCGACAAACTTCAGGTTTGTCGATCGTTCGATTCCAGTTACTTTCGTGTCATGAGGTCAGTACCACCGTGCGGTAGCGGGTGGGTCCATACAATACGAGAAAGACTGTTGCGGACGGACCCACCCGCTACCGCACGGTGGTACTGACCTCATGACACGAAAGTTAACTGAAGCCGATCACCGACTTGATCAGACGTTCCTTCAGTTTGTCGTGACGCAACGACAAGCTAATAAAGCATGTCGGACATCAAACTGACCCGCTACCCATGTGTCAGGACTCGCGCTCACCAAACAGAGACAGCCATTAGACCCGTGCCAGGAAAGGTTCGCTGACGAGCGCCAGATCTTCCTTTTTCATTGCCTCCAAGACCTCCGCAGCCACGTTGAGGGTGTGCTCGATGTCCTGTTCTGTGTGGGCTACTGAGATGTACCAGATTCCGCGACCAATGACGCGCACTCCCCTATCAAGGAGCCCCTTAGCAAACTCTCTGTATTTTGCTGCGTCACCTTCCAGACAGTCACGATAATTCACCAGTTCGGTACAATTCGTAAAAGTCATGTGGATCATCTCCCCAGGACCACTTAGCAGCACTTCGTGCCCCGCATACTGCGCGGCATCCTTGAGCCCTTCACGGAGCTGCAAGCCGAGCATGCGCAGCCGTTCGTACAATTGATCTCCGCCGCTTTCCAAAATATCAATGGTGGCGGCAGCCGCCGCAATCGAGGGATTGTTACTGTTATAGGTGCCCGCGTGCATGACGATGCCATCCGCCATCAGTTTCATGATGTGTCGCTTACCGGCGAGGAAGCTAAGCGGAAAACCGGAGGCGATCGCTTTGCCGAAGGTGGCCAGATCGGGCGTGACACCATAGAGCTTCTGAGCGCCGCCGAGGCCCAGACGAAAGCCTGTGATGATCTCGTCGAAAATCAACGCCGTGCCATACGCATCACAAACTTCACGCAACCCTTGGAGGTAGCCAGGCACAGGTTGAATGCATCCGTTGTTACACATCACAGGCTCCGTGATCACGGCTGCGATCTCAGTCCCCATCTCCGCGAAGACCTGTTTGACCGCATCTAAATCGTTCCAGGGAAGCACTACGATGTCATCTAAAACTCCCGGCGACTGTCCGCCTGTTTCGAGAACTTTCGTGGGGGCAGCCACAGAGCCCGCATTCTCAACCGACGGATGCTGACTAATCAGCACATTGTCAAACCAACCGTGGTAATGGCCCTCAAACTTCAGGTATTTTCTACGGCCAGTGAAGCACCTGGCCAATCTCAAAGCGGCCTGCACCGATTCCGAACCACTATTGCTGAAGCGGATCAAATCTGCGCAGGGAATGAGCTTTTGCAGTCTTTCCGCTAGTTCAAGCTCGAGTTCGTGCTGTCCAGCATACAACTGTCCGAGTGCCATCTCTTCAGACACCCTGCGCAATACTGCCGGATGAGAATGTCCAAGAATCAAAGGCCCCTGGCTTAAAGTGAAATCCAGGTATTCGTTGTCATCAGCATCGAAAATTCGCGCCCCTTCGCCGCGTTTGAAAAAGAGAGGGTGCGGTTGCCCGGCCATCCTGAAGTGACTGCTGACGCCCCCGGCCATTGACTGGCATGCACGTTTGTATAACTGGCGCGATTTTTCGTAACTTCTCATGTGTGAAGTACTCCTGGTAGTTGCTATTCCTCTACCCTGGCTCCCATCAGATCAAGTGGGTAGAGGTCTCTTGATGTGCTGGTAATCAAACTGTTCAAATCCAGGGCGGAGAGGGTTAAATTTCGCTTCATCGCTTCGTTCTACGTCTTTTGCACAGAAGCGCATCACTTTGCCTGCTTGAGCGCCCATTGAATGCCGCCGAGTACGTGCCGCTTGAATGGCTCGGACCGCCAGACATCTTCTCGATGACCGAGTGCAGTATAGAAAACACGTCCTTTGCCGTAATTGCGAAACCAGGCTATCGGATAGTAGCCCGGCCGATTAAAGGCCAAAGGATCATTCTTGTTTGGGTTCCTATCGAGTGCAAGCAGCATGTGAACCTTCTTGCGGTGAAAGTTTTTGAAGATGTAAATTTCGTCAAGCATCTCGAAAGATCTGTCAAAATGTTTAGTTGCAGGGTGCTTCGCATCTTCAACACGAAGCGTAACCTTCAACTGTGGTCCATGCGTTTCAAACTCTCCGCCGACCATCTCGACATAAGGGGGATAGTTATGAAGGGTATCACTTGCTGCATGGACCCCGACGAAGGAATTTCCAGCTTTAATCCAGTTCAGAAAAGCTTCGCGATCCGGTAAAGGAATATCGCCTGAAGTGCTGGCAAACAACACGCCATCGTAGTTTTGCAAGCCTGAAGTGCTCATCTTCACAGCTAATTCCTCATCAGTGCGGGCGTAATCAACCGTATAGCTGCGGCTCTCTTCACCCAACTCTTTGATGATCTGTTCCGCCAGAGGAATCGACTGATGTCTGTAACTTTTCGTGACAGTCACAACCAACAGTCTCCCGGGCTTGGGCGTTGCATGCAGCACGTTCGGACTGGTGATAAGTCCAGCAAATAACAACGCTACGAGGACGCAGAGCAAGGGACGTACTGGCGATGAAGAGCTATTCATAGAACTCAACTAGGTCCTGTCTCTAAGCAGTCTCTACTATTTCGGTAAAGCGAAAGCGATCAGCGTATCGGAAACTGTGGGGCTTAAGTCTCTCAAATAGCCACCGCCGCCTGCGGCAATTACGACATACTGCTTGCCAGTCGTGCGGCCCTGAAAGGACATTGGGGTCGCGTGGCCGCTTGCCTCGAGCCTGCCTTGCCACAACTCCTTGCCCGTGTGCGCATCAAACGCGCGGAAGCGTTTATCAGTTGTTCCGGCGATAAAAACAAGACCGCCCGCCGTCACGATTGTGCCACCGAGGCTTTGTGTCCCGGTAGGGGGAAGTCCGCGAGCAACCAGTTCGTCTATTACGCCGAGCGGGACTTTCCAGACGATGTCTCCGGTGTTCACATCGATAGCATTCAACGTTCCCCAGGGCGGCTGCTGACATGGCCATTTGTTCTGATCGCGAAACCATCCATATCCTTGTGGACTAGACTCCCCCCAACGCTTATAAACAGGTGACTGTGACTGTGAACTTGAGTTCTTTGACGGAGCGCTCGATGGTTCGCTGGTATCTAAATCGTAAACATCTTGCGCTACCATCTTCCCGACAGCTCCCATATTATTCACATTGACGTAGAGTAAACTCGTTAGAGGATCGAAGGATGCACCTGACCAGTTTCCCCCGCCGTAATAGCCGGGAAACATCAGCGTTCGTTCCAGGCCAGTTGGAGTAAATATGCCTTGGTGTTGAAGGCGTTTGTATAAGTCCGTGCAATAGCGATTAGACTCTGGGGTAACGTTGCTGATTTCATTCGCTGTCATTGTCAGTCGAGCGAGCGGAACTGGCTTCAACGGAACGGGTTGGGTCGGCGACGCAGCTTCTCCCGGCACTTCACTCTTCGGGACGGGACGCTCCTCAATGGGGAAAAGCGGACGGCCTGTGAGGCGGTCGAGGATAAAGACAAAGCCCATCTTGGTCACTTGCGCGACAGCGGGAATCCTGCGCCCATTGCGCTTAACAACAATCAAGCTTGGCTGCGCCGGTAGGTCGTAGTCCCAGAGGTCATGATGTACCATCTGGTAGTACCAGATCATTTTCCCCGTGTTTGCATCGAGAGCAACGAGCGAATTGCCGAAGAGGTTCTGACCTTTGCGGTTTCCGCCATAGAAGTCGTAAGCCGGCGAGCCGATTGGCAGAAAGACTATGCCGCGTTCCCGGTCAACACTCATGATCGACCATACATTGACACCCGTGCGGTCTTTCCAAGAGTCGCCCTCCCACGTCTCATGTCCTATTTCACCGGGGCGCGGCACGGTATGGAAGCGCCAGGCCAATTGACCTGTGCGCACGTCAAATGCGCGAACATCCCCGCTGGGACCCTTTCCTGGGCCGCCACTTGGCTCCCTTGCTGAACCCTGCGGAAATCCTTCAGACACACGCGATCCGGTGATCACCAAGTCTTTATAAATAACAGGGGGAGCAGTGACCGCGTATTGGGAATTTGGCGAAAGGAGGAAAGTCTGCGGCCACACGCCCTCACGTAGATTAATACTGCCGCTATTGCCAAAACCGGAGATCGGTTTTCCGCTCTTGGCATCCAGGGCAATCAATCTCCCATCGGCTGTACCAAAAACGATGCGCCGATCTTTCAATTTCCCATTTGCTGACAATCCTTCCCAGTAGCTCACACCACGATTCGGTTGAAACTGTCGAGCAACGCCGGTCTTACCTGGTTGCGCGTCGTACTTCCATAACTCCGCACCTGTTTCTGCTTCCAGCGCGATGACGCGGCTTGAGTGAGTGGAGACATACAGCACACCATCAACAACAAGCGGAGTGGCTGCAAACCCAGTGTTGGCAGTGTGTTCCGAAACCAGATTCAACTCACCTGTATGATATGACCATGCTCTTTGGAGTTGATGGACATTCTTAACGTTGATCTGCTTTAGTGGAGAAAACCTGCCGCCGCCAGGATCGCCTCCATAGAAACGCCACTCATTTTCGGCACGCTGTGCGTAGAGCTCTCCAAAAGAGCCGAAACAAATCGTCAAGGCTAGAACAAGACGTGCCACAAGTTTCCGCATTGAATTCTCCCCTTTTCTGGCTCACCGATATAGTCTTCGTGACTCCGCTACATAAGATCAAGCGGGTAGAGAGGTCTCCTAATGTGCTTGTAATCAAACTGTTTCAAATCTACGGTGGAGAGTCCGGGGGAATTGACTTCAATGATTTCGCCGGCAATCGGTTCATAAGCGGCGCGAAACGCAACCGCCGACTTTAGCGCGATGATTTGTTCCTGCTCTGGTGAGATACCAACCGATCGCAACTGTTCGAGATTCCAGGGTGGCATCTTGATCTCCGTCAATACCAGCTTGACGCCGCTCGTCGCAACTACAACAGTGCGCCCCATGTTTTCGACGATGCCATCGCGCATCTGCCCGCGATTGCGAAACACTCCGTCTGAGGTCAACATGACTCGACCTTCGACATGGACCGGCTTGCCGTGTAATGCATCGCACTTGCCGCCCACACTGAGATGGACCATCTGGCCTTTACCGGCCGCGATCGCCTCCGAGACTGCCTCCGGGTCAGCAATGATCACGACAGCGCCAACGGCTCCCTGTTCTAACAGCTCACGCAGAACAAAAGTGCTGTCGCCCGGCGTGCCCGCTCCTATGTTGTCTCCAACATCCGCGAGAATTACCGGCCAGTTTTTACTCTCAATTGCCCTCTTGATTGCTTCCCGCACCGCCGGCAATTGCGGCGCGAACTCCGCCCGGAGTTCCCACATGCGTCCCGCGATCTCTTTCGCGAGTCTGCGTGCAAGCTCGGGCTCATTGTCACTCACGACAATCACGCCTGGGCCGATCTCCGGTACGTCCGAATAAGCAAACCCCCCCGAAACCGTTACCGAGAGCACTTTCCCCTCGGCCTTGTGCGCCATCGCAAGTAGCTCTTTCATCGGGTGTGCATCAGTCAGCTGTTTGTGAGGGATCGTGATCATGGGAGGTTTCTCGAGTGCCATGACCGGCTTGATTTCACCTCGTATTGTCCGCACCAGCAGTTCGGCTGCTTCCAGACCCCGCTCCACCTGATCAACGTGCGGGTATGTGTCGTATCCCACAATCGCGTCTGCAACCTCTACCATCTGGTCGGAGATGTTCGCGTGCAAATCAACCGTTACAACAATAGGAACATCCTTGCCGACGAACGAACGAAGCCGCGACAGAATGTAGCCGTCGCCATCCAGAGCTTGTTCGGCAACAAGAGCGCCATGCAGGGTGAAGAGGATGCCGTCAACAGTTCCCTCATGGCGCAGGGTCTGGCTTACAACACCAAGCATGTATTCCAGTGTGGCGGCCTGGACCGGACCGGTTGAAACGGTCCACGCCCAGAGCGTCGGTACCAGCTCGAATCCGAAGCGCTCGGCACCCAGAATGAAGCCGGCCATCTCACTTGTCGTGCCGCGAAGCTGTTCAACCACCTCAAGGCCTTCGATCAATAATACCTTTCTGAATGCTTCAAGATCCGTAGGGACATTCGAGAAAGAATGCGACTCGTGGTAGATGCCGCCAACCAGAATCTTCATTGAGGGTTCTTCGTTCTATTACGAGCGGATAAGCGTTGAGGTCAGGCCGCTCAAATCAAGATCGATGATCTGGCCTCCGGGTCCGTTTCGCTCAGCAGACGATGTATCTTTCAAGCCATGCCCCGTCAAAATGCACACAACTTTTTCATGCATCTCTATGCGGCCCTCGGCTGAGGCTTTCAGATAGCCTGCAACTGACGCTGCTCCGGCCGGCTCGACAAAAAGACCTTCGCGCCTGCATAACTCCTGTTGCGCTTTTCGGATCTCCTCGTCAGTAACCAAATAGCCCCAGCCGCCCGAGTCTCGCACTGAACGGAGAGCCAACGTGGCATCGATATCAACCTGCACAGCTAGCCCGCTGATCGTTGTGGTTGTATTGACTTCTCTCGCCTCTGAACGTCCCTCATAAACGGGTGTCACCACGGTGTCGTTGAGTGTGGGCTGCACGGCATTTACCCGCGGCAGCCGGTCGATTAGAGCCCGTTCCTTGAGATCGAGAAAGCCACGCCAAAGGCTCGACAGAAGGCCGCCTCCTCCAACCGGTACAAAAACCTGGTCCGGTGCCCTCTTCAACTGCTCGGCAATCTCGTAAGCAATGGTTTTTACGCCTGCCATGCCACCAGGCGAATACCTATACGCGGAGATGACTAATCGTGTCTGGCTCTCCTGGGCCAGATCCTCAAGTCGTTCAAAAATAAGCGCAGACTGTTCGTTGGAAACGCCGAAGTCCTTAACTCGAAAAACTCTGGCCCCATACACCAGCATCTGTTTGAGTTTGGCTAACGGGGCGACTTCGTTAACAAACAGCAGGCAACGTATCCCATGTCGCGCCGAATAGGCGGCGAGCGCCGAACCTGTATTGCCGGATGATGTAGCAATGCAGGATTTGAGACCCGCGTCCTTTATGAGAGCGATTTCAACTGCGGCGAAGCGGTCTTTAAATGATCCTGTCGGGTTAAGCTGTTCGAGCTTGAAAAAGAGTTCTCCGCTTTCTTGCAAACTGCTGCTTTTGACGAGCGGTGTGTTTCCCTCGCCCAAAGCTTCAGGTGTCGCAACCCCATCAAGCGGCAAAAGCTCCCTGTACTTTTCCAGCATAGGATTCCTTCATACTTGAATGGTTGTCGTGCTGCTCCAGTTCAGAATCCAACGTCTGGAATCCACCTGCCAAACCAGTAATTCCCGTATCGCTTCAACGGGATGTATTTAGGGGATGGCCTGTCAGACAGAAGCAGTTCCGCCAAGGCATCAACATGCCCCAGTCTCGAAACGGTAGGCCAGTAAGTTCGCCCTGCATTTGTATACGATCTGCGAGCGGAACCCTGACTCGGGCCGGGGTTAAAGCTGTCAGTCGGATCTGGATCCCAGACGATTAGTCCGGCTGCTCCGGCGTCATAAGCGCGTCGTGCCTGGGTCAAAGCCTCTTTAGAGGAAGGCAGTTTCCATCCAAGCAACATCGGATAGACCCCCACTTTCGTCCCCTTGGTAATGCGAAAAAACCAGTCTAACTGCATCGGTTTGTTGCTCGTGTGAAACGCTGCCGGGAAGATACCAATCCGATCAAGCAGACCTTCCTTGACCCAGCGCTCCACATCCAGCCCGTATTTCAGATTGTCCTCCTCCGTGTGTACTACCGAAGCCGTCAGCTCATACCGCTGTTTGCGGCCCTGAGCACGCTGCGTCTCATCCAACAGGCGCCGCATGTCTCGCATGAATTCTGTCATGATCTCGCCGCGCAACTCATAAAGTCGCGGATCGTCCTCGGGGATTTGCTTTGGGTCGACCGCATACTTCGTTTGAAAGCGTTGGCTGAAGGCATTCTCCCACAGCATCAGGGGTAAACCGCGGAAGTAAATGATCTCGATTCCATCAGGCTGATAGGCCAATACCTCTTTCATCAATCCAAGTATGTGCTGCCGGACCTCTGGGACGGCATAACTCATCCGCATTACGGGCGTTCCGTCGCGATCATAGGTGCGCCACTCCGGGTGGTCGTTGTAGAAATCCGACGTGAAATAATCTTCAAACCCCGGCGGGCACTGCCACGACTGCGCCCGGAAGCCAATCAAGATCTTTTTGTTCATCGAGCGTGCCGCCTCTACTGCCAGTTTCGTGTGGTCCATGCCCATGTCAATAAACTTCTTGATCGAAGCGGTCACGTATCCGTCACCGGTCCGCGGAAAGTCGTCCACATGCTCCCCGGGAATTGTGCCCAACTTGGAGGGATAATTAACGAGCCCGCCGCCAATGATCTGCCAGTAGATGGTTCCAAAGTCGGTCTCCCGCAGACTCTCGAAGTCTTCCAGGAACTCCTCGCGTGTGGTTGGATAGTTATGGTTGATCCAGCTAAATGCGTCTAAGGTGGCCACCAACCGCTTGGTGTCCTGTCGCTCCCGGTCCTGTTTCAACCACGCTACTTCACGGTCCGTCAGGGGGACGAGCTTGACATACATGACGACGGTCGTGCGTGGGTTTGTCGTGGGACGCAAATCCATCAGTGCTGCGAATCGCGATTGGGCAATCTGCAATTTCTGCCCGGAAAGATCCGCCGCCTTAAAGAAGACTTCCTCGATATCATCCTTCGCGCCTGCGTATCCCCTGTGCTGATAGGTGACATCATTTGTTAACTTCAGCCGGACATGATTCTCCTGGTTCCAGGCAAATCGCCCCATCCCACCGAGACCTACGTAAACCGCATGCCATCCCTTCGCGTTCAATGCCAGGGTTACTGTGGGGGCACCTGTATTGGGCATAGTGGCGATGCATTTGCCCTTGAGCGTCGCTGTCTCATATTCAAGTACCTTCCAGTGGCGCTTCTTACGTATCGTCGAGAGCGCTGTTTGCGGTTCTACTCGAGACATGTCACTGATAATGGTGGCATCCTTCGAACGCTCCCAGCGGTCCACCTCAAAAGCGACGTTTTGCCCTAAAGCTACAGCACCGAGCAGGAAACAAGAGCTCAGCACTGCGGCTGCCCTCGTTAGTAGACCCAACCGGCCTTGCCGATGTGAGACTGTAACCGACTCAATCTTCGAAAGACGGATCGACATTGTCACCTCCATAGAAAGGTATCTCGGAAACCAATAGTAGGATTAGCATCAAAGGAAGGTTGTAATACGCCCTTCCGTGAAGGTCGCCCTCTCTGGTATTGGGGCTGCGAGGCTCTTGTCAAAACTCGGAAATTCCACCCCACTCCCGTCGGCGGAATTTTGGAGTTTTTGACACAGCCTGCTGGCCACGCCGGCAAGCGGCGCGGGGCTCTTTCTGCCTGCTCTCCGTTAGACACTCAGCGGTACCCTGTAATCCGCTCGCGCAAACGTTCCAACGTGAAGCCACCCGCGCGAACCTCTTCCATCAGCTCGCGTTCTTCGCTTCGCACGCGATCGACCATTTGCGGAAGTTTTTCCGCGCTCTGAGCCGGCACCTCGATCAGCCCATTGACGTCCCCGTGCAGGATGTCCCCTGGCCGAATCGTCATGCCGCGAATCTGTACCGGACATCCCACTCGTGCGATGCGGCAATAAGCGTGGCTCGCCACAGTTCCGGTGGCGAAATAGTGAAAACCGAGCCGGCGCACCTCGTCAAAGTCGCGCACGTTACAATCTGACACCAACCCAATCACGCCGAAATTCTTAAGTATGGTGACCATGACTTCGCCACTGTGCGCGGCGAATTCCGCGAAACCACCGATCTCCTGTATCACTATGACCGATGGCTTTGGGCTGGCGTCCACCGCTTCGTAAAAGGCGATGGTCTGCTTCGGATCGAGCGGCTCCATGCGCGTCATCGTCTCTATCTGAACTGTAACCGCGTATCCAACCATCGGGCCCAGCTCAGGGTACAAGCAGCGAATCGTGTATGGTGCGAAGTTCTCCGTCCGGGGCCGGAGGTCGAGAAGTTCAATCGCGTTCGACACGGTTGGCGTGTCGATGGTCTGTAGATAAGAAATGAAATCGTCCATGCTGTTTTTGCTTAAGCCGTCCTTTTTTACTTGAGTTCTGTCCAAATGGATCTGAGCCGGAGAAGTCCGCCGCCCCCAACGGCGAGTCCGACATTTGACAGGCCGAGGATCGCACCGGTGCGGAGTTCAACAACAGGTCCGCCATTGATCCGTATCTCAGCCTTACTCTGCGAGGCCTGATAGCGCAACGAGATTTCCATAACATCACCGCTCTTTAGCGCCTGAGGGTATAGAGTTTCAGTCTTGATGGTATGAGAAAGAAATGAATACTGCGTAGTTCGGCGGTCGTTCTGGATCCGCTCTGGTGTTCCGGCTGCCATTAGTAACTGATTCCCGGCCCAACGGATCCGCAGACAACTCTCCTTCACGTTATGCGGATCCAGGAGTGTGTCACCGAATAGCAGATACGCCTCCGGTCGGACCACCTGCACGGTCAACCGAATCTCACCGTCTGCGACCATTGGAATATTTCTCGTTATGCCTGCGGGCTCCTTGTAGTTGCTGGCTTGTTCGAGCTCCAACCAAAGTTCGTCCCCGCTGGGGTTGACGTAACGCTCTACAGCTGCCGCCCGATTAGGACCAGGATTCACGGTATGCCAACCCGTGCGTCCGTCGCGAAAATCGGCCAAGTCTTCTTGCGCTAGCAGCCACATCGGGCTCACTCTCGCAAGGGACGGTCGGTTATGCCTCATCCATAGACCTTTGTTGTACGAGACGACGAGGAGTCCCTCGCGGGTCTCGGTCAGATAAGCGTATGTAACGTGCTGAGTGGGTTCGGCCGGGTTGTCAGCGTAATCTGTGAAGTCGATTTCGCGGAAGCCCCGAAACGAACGTCCGTCGCGCGTTAAACCAAGCACAAGACTCTGACGCGCGTAGTTGGATTGCACGTGATTATTCCAGGCGACCGCTATATCTCCGCTCCGCAAGCGCAGCGCGGTGGCCGGGGCGTTACTCGACGGTATTACTGAAGGCGCCGCGGTGGACCATGTCTTTCCGCGATCGCTGGAGAATGATTCCCATAGAAAGCCGGTCTGTGCCCGGAGCAGCATCCAGAGTCGCCTGTCGGGAAGCTCAACCACGGTAGGCTCGCTGGCGCCACTCTCGAAGCCACCTCCGCCGGCCTGAAGAACACTCTGCGAGCGCGTCCAACTCAGGCCATCATCATCGGAGTAAAGGGCCGAGCAGGCAAACTGTGATTTGATTGCTGTCAGAAAGCAGAACGGGTAGATCAAGCGGCCATCGCGCAGTTGCTCAAGCGACAAGACATCCCCGATATAGCGCTCTCCTGTCGGCAGCTTAACGGGTTCGCTCCAGGTTCGGCCTCCGTCGGTAGATCGGTGCACGAATGCCTGGCAAAGCGACTTCTCCGGTGTGTGAGTATCGTAGTCATAACCACTGTAGCGAACAAACAGGTGCAGCAACGCTCCGGAGTCGGTGGCTCGCAGCGTGTGAGAGAGGAGCGAGTATTCCTTAGTTCCTTGAACGAAGGTGTGCGGCGCGCTCCAGCTCTTCCCATTATCCAGTGAACGCCGCATGGTCAGCCGCGAGATCGGCCACATCGCTCGCGCGAGATACGGCGCCTCAGGCTCAGTCGTAACCCACAGCAGAGATCCGTCTGCGGGTGCGGCAACCGGGCCGCCTCGAGTTGCTCTATGTCCCTGATCGAGCGTGTAACGCTCCATCAAGCCATAGTCCGGTACGGCGCCGCCGAGGGCGGAAGGCACCAGAAAGTTGAATGCTCCGGTTAGAGCGCCCGTAAAAGCGCCGGATAAGACAATAAATTTTCTGCGACCAAGTTGAATTGTGGAGTACATAGGTCAAAATGGCTGTCGACTGGTGACAGTTGCGTAGTCCTTTCTTCAAGCTGTTTATCAAGAAGGTTAGAAGTCATCCCAAAACCATTCGTGCGACCCAATTTCTATGGGCCTTCCGTGGGTCCAGGATCAATCCTGATTCTTTTTGCGAAATCAACAAAGTAGTTCATGCTGGCGGGGTTACTTACAGAATCCAGGTTGACCGCTTTCTCAACCGGGACACCCATGAGGATCTTCTTCACCGGTACTTCAAGCTTCTTCCCATTGAGCGTCCGAGGAACTTCAGGAACGGCGATGATCTCGCTGGGGACATGACGAGGCGACAGAGCGCTCTTAACTCGCTCCCTGATGCTGGCCTTGAAGCTCTCTTCTAACTCTTGACCTTCAGCCAGTGCGACGAAAAGGAACATGACAGACTCGCGACCATTTAGACTGATGTCAGTTACCAGGCTGTCCAGGATTCCTGGAATTTCATCGATCACTCTGTACAGATCGCTTGTTCCTATTCTTACCCCCAGGCGGTTGATCGTCGCATCAGAACGTCCGTAGATAACGACGCTTCCACGCGAGCTGATTCGGATCCAATCTCCATGTCTCCAGATACCCGGATACAAGTTGAAGTAACTCTCAAGATATCGCTGGTCGCTTGTATCGTTCCAGAAGTAGAGCGGCATCGACGGCATTGGCTCCGTGATGACAAGTTCACCCATTTGATCGACTATTTCATGACCACTTTCATCCAGCGCCTGCACTCTAGCTCCGAGGAATCTGCACTGCATCTCACCGGCGTGTACCGGTAGCAGAGGACATCCTCCGACAAACGCAGTGCACAGGTCCGTTCCGCCACTGATCGGCGAAAGCCAAACATCTGGTTTCACCTTTTCATAGACCCAGTGAAATCCTTCTGGTGAAAGTGGAGAGCCGGTGGAACCAACTGCCCTGAGCTTGCTCAAATCATGTTTTCTGCCAGGCTGAAGCCTTTGCTTCACACCCGATAAAAAGAATGCCGCGCTCGCGCCAAAGATGGTTATCCCTGACTGTTCGGCGAAATCCCAAAGTGAATACTCTGAAGGGTGATTCGGGCTCCCGTCGTAGAGGACAATTGTCGCGCCGAGCAGCAATCCTCCCACCAAAAAGTTCCACATCATCCAGCCGGTGGTCGTAAACCAAAAGAAACGATCGTCAGGTTTGACGTCGAGGTGCAAGCTGAGAGACTTCAGATGTTCGAGAAGAATGCCCCCATGGCTTTGGACGATGGGCTTTGGCAGTCCGGTTGTGCCCGAAGAATAAAGTATCCATAACGGGTGGTCGAACGGAATTTGCGTAAATGATAATGGCCCGTTCTCCGAAAGCAGCTCACTCCACACTGCCGTATGAGTCAAACCCTCAATCTGAGGATCACCGTCGAGGTAAGGAACCAGGACCGTCTTTCGCAGTGTGGGGAGGTTCCTTTGCAATTCAGAAATCGTTGGCAGCCGATTGAACTCTTTACCGTTGTATCTGTATCCATCCACTGCAAAGAGAACTTTAGGTTCGATCTGCTTGAAGCGATCAATCACGCTGGCCCCGCCGAAATCAGGTGAACAACTTGACCAAACGGCGCCAATACTTGCAGCTGCGAGAAAGGCGATTACAGCTTCCGGGATATTTGGCATACAGGAGACGACGCGGTCACCCACTCCCACGCCCATTGCCTTCAGCGACGCGGCAACCGATGCCACCTTTCCGCCCAGCTCCTCCCATGACAATTCCAGCTCTGGCTGGACCTCCGAACGAAAAACCATCGCGGGACGATCGGAGGTTGATTGACGGAAAACGTGCTCTGCGTAATTGAGCTCGGCTCCAACAAACCACTTGGCTCCAGGCATCTGTCTCTCCAGTAGGACCTGGGAGTAAGGCTTTGAAGACTTAATACGGAAGTAATCCCAAATTGAGGCCCAAAATCCGCTCACATCCGTGACGGACCAATCCCAAAGCTCTGCGTACCTGGTAAAACTCGCCCCCTGACTATTCAACCAGGAGATATACTGCTGCATGTTGGAGCGTGCTTTGAATTCATCAGATGGCTCCCACAGCAAGCAACTCTCTTCAACATTGGTCGTTTCTGTATTGGACATCCTGCAGTTCTTAGCAGCAGAAAAAAGAACGTGTTCAGTATTCCCCGGGGGCCACGAGCGGCACTGCTGGGGGATACCCTTTCAACGTTGGAGCTGTTTCCACGTGTCAGGTGACGGTCCATCCGCCATCCATCACTAGATTGTGGCCGTTGATGTGCCGGGCGGCGGCGGAACAAAGAAAGATCACTGAGTCTCCGATCTCTTTCGGTTCAATCAATTCCTTCTGGGGCATTGGGGTCAGCATAATCTCTTCAAGCACCCGCTCTCGTGGTATTGAATGGAGCTTTGCCTGACTTTCAATCTGACGTTCGACCAATGGTGTTCGCACATATGCCGGAGATATTGCGTTTACCGTTATACCCTTTGTGGCCACCTCTAAAGCTGCTGTCTTGGTCAAACCTAGTAATCCGTGTTTCGCGCTGACGTATGCCGATTTGAAGGGAGAAGCAACGATCGAATGAATTGAGGCGATGTTTATTATCCTTCCCCATCCAGCTTTAACCATTGCCGGCAAGAATTGCTGGGTACCGAGAAAGGCGCCTCGCAGCATGACTCCAATGAGTCTATCCCACTCATCAATCGGGAAACTTTCTAACGGACTGACATATTGCAGACCGGCGTTGTTGACTAAGATATCGACTGTACCCAGGTGATGGGTAATCTGGTCATGGAGTGATTTTATCTCAGATTCCGAACCCAAATCTGCCATCGCCGCAATCGCATTCCCGCCCTTTTCGTAAATTTCTGATACCACATGATCGAGAGCTTCTTTCTGAATATCCACCAGACAAACCTTTACACCCGATTCCGCCAGGCCTTGAGCTATCGCCAAACCAATTCCGCTTGCTGCTCCAGTTACCACGGCAACCTTGTCTTTCAGGGTATCTTGGTCTGAACCTGTCATTTAGTTTTCAGGAATTCCTTGTTTAGTTGAATGCAGTGAAAGAATTCTTCACCAATGGAGAACAAATAACCAGAACTGTGACGCAAAGTGACAACTGCCGCATTAGTCAAAATAGGGAGGACTTCAAGCGACGTGAAGCTGCGGAGCAGGCTATCGCTGAGGAGCGGCTGATGAAGCGATAGCACAAACTTTACCAGGAAGTCGATCCGCCCAGACTGGTTTCTAAGCGGGAATGGCCCTCGAGAAGCAGTATGTTGAGTCTCCAGGTCGGCGAGCTGAGACGAGTGCTTTCAGTAGAAATAACAGCTTAATCTGAAGTAGGCTGAACCGACGAAGCCGGCCAGAGACAGGGACATCGCAGGCTGGCTCAGTCGATCCGGCAAGTCTAAAAAATAAGCTTCAGTGCAAGTTGTATGTCCCGGTTATCACGCTGTCTGGTTATCTTTGCCCCCGGCACGGTGTTAATGAACACGTTGGTGTTCGGACCGCTTGAACCTACCAAATTTGGATGGTTAAAGGCATTGAAGGCTTCGATGCGAAACTGTATTTTCATCTGCTCCCTGATAGGAAATTCCTTGTGCAAGCCAAAATCAAAGCTGAGTAGACCGGGACCGTATATCACATTTGGAGCCGCATTTCCGTGCACGTCGGTTGTTGTATTAACTCCATTTATTACAACAACTCTAGCGGGATGGTCCGGGAAGCATTTAATATCAAACCACACGTTTACCGTTCTTTGGCTGCCAGGCAAATTTCCATCGCAGATGCGATCCGGCACCCGACCAGCGGCAGTTCGCACTGAGTATGGATAGCCATCCTGAGCCGTAACGATTGTGTTAATTCGCCAACCGCCCAAGAACGCATCTGTTAAAGAATTCCAGTTCTGGCCGAATTGCTTTCCTTTTCCCAGCGGTAGTTCATATGTGCCGCTTAAAGAGAAACGCTTCCGCACATCAAAATCCGCGTTGCTCCATACCCGCCTGACAACGTTTATGCCAAATTCGTTTGTGTCTGCATCGGTATTCTCATCAATCTGGTCGTTTGATGACTCAGCCAATGCGTGACTCCAGGTAAAAGAAGCCAGAAAACTCAGTCCCTGGGAGAATCTTTTGTTAGCTTTTGCTTGAAGCGAACTGTATTTGGAATTGAAACCTTTTGTTCTGAAATTTACAGTTGTCCAGCCGGGAACATTTGCGATCACTTTATTGTACAGGGCTCTATCATAGTTTAGCAGTGATCTGAGTCCATTGAGATTGGTTCCTTTCGACCCGACATAGGCAACCTCAGTCACAATTCCCCAGCCAACATCCCGTGATATGCCAAGATTCCAATGTTGAATGTTGCCGGTTGGATAGTCGGGTGTGGTGGGAAAAGCGCTGCCCGGATTTACGGGAACCGTCAGAGGCAACTGAAAGGGTTCCTTATCAACGGGTACTAAATGGTTTTGCCGATCCGGTTGGAAAGGCGCTCTGGTGCGCCACAGGAATGTGCCGCTAAAGGGAGCAACAAAAGACCCGTAACCTGTTGTGTAAAAGTTTTCGCTGTTATAGACAATCCCGTAACCACCGCGAACAACCGTCTTGGTGTCGTTGAAAGGACGGTAAGCAAAGCCCACCCGCGGTCCAAAATTTAGTTTGCTCGCTTCAAATGGTCTGGAGGGTCCGTCCGTCTTGAATTTATACTTGATGTCTTTCAGTAGGGCCGGATCGGTCTCAGCAGAGTACCAGGGCAGTCCGGTCTCGAAATCAATAGTCATCATTTTGCCGTCGATTGATTTGAATGCGGGCTCATAGTCATATCTCAAGCCAAGATTAAGAGTGAGGCGAGACGTAATTTTCCAATCATCCTGAAGATACAACCCAATACTGTTGCGAGTCGATCTTGCCAGCTTTGAATCGCCATACTGATAGTTGGTGTATGAAGATATCCCCGTGAGGAGATTGGCAAAGGTATGTCCGGCAACACGATAGTTGTTGTTCTGACCGGCTTGACCATCAAAAATACCAAAATAGTAAGCACCTAAATTATGGATGTCGTATAACCAACCATAGTTCTGATGTTTGTAATCCGCGCCGAACTGAAATGTGTGCGTTCCTTTTACCCAAACCAGATCCTCACGAAGATAAAAGGTGCGGTTATCGCGCAGGTTGGGTCCGGCACCACCTATTTGGATAAAACGATTAGCCAGCGTATAAAGTTGGACACGCGGAAAACCGACTAACTCGGGCTTAAACGAGCCCGTCCAAAAACCGTACTCTTTAGCATAGTTCTGATCAGCTAGCGCTTGCTTGGTTCCATTTTGACTCAGCGAATAATTAAACTTCGTATCGCTCACAAAGTTATTGGTGAGTGCTCTCGTATAACCCACAGCCAGCGTCTTGCCATAGTCATAGTTGTTCTGGTCGGCAAAGGCGGTTAATCCAGGAGTAGTATTGTCATACTTTCCGTAGTTGTAACTGCCGTTCAACGTGCTTCCATCATTGAAATTATGATCAATTTTAATCAGATATTTATCCTGGTTGTATATCCCGCTCCGGAAGACTCGCAGGTTAAATATAGGATCGTTATAGTTTGGCTCGGGAATCAAATCCATCAACTTTCTTCCGACGGGATTAATCAGTTCCGGAGGAAGTATTTTGCTGGGTATCACTGCTTGGGTGTACGGATTAACTATCACGACCGGCTGGCCAGTGTAAGGATTCATTGTCTGGGAAAAATCGCCCGCACGCTCTTTGGCTGTTGGAGCAAAGCCCTCTATAAATTGGCCAGGCTTGGTTTGTCGGAAAAACTCCGTGCTAAAGAAAAAGAAGGTTTTCTTTTTGATAATCGGTCCACCGATTGTTCCACCGAATTGGTTAAACAAGTAGGGAGGAGTTGAATCTTTACTTCCGATCTGGAAATATGGGCGCGCATCTAAAGCCTTGTTTCTATGGAACTCATAAATAGTCCCGTGGAACTGGTTGGTGCCAGACTTCGTTACGACGTTGATAATGCCACCGCCCGCCCGCCCATATCTTGCCGAATAGAGACTTGTCTCGACCCGAAACTCCTTGATCGCATCGAGCGCAGGAGAGGAAATTAACTGGTTAAAATAAGAATCAGTTGAATCTGCCCCGTCGACATAAAACGCGTTATAACCCGTCCGTGCGCCATTAAACCCCACGGCGACGCCTTTAGTCGGAAACACACCGGCTTTCTGGTTACCCGATTCAGCACCCGGGACTAGTGCCGCCAGCTCTAAAAATTCGCGACCATTGAGCGGCATATTCTGGATTGTGCGCTCATTAATGACTTCACCCAGTGTGGGATTCTCGGTATTAATCGGTGCGGCACTGTCGGACGAAACTGTCACCTCCTCTTTTACTTCTCCCACAAACATTTGAAAGTCAGCCCGCAACACTTCACTAACGTGCACGATCACTTCCGGAATTTGTGCTCTCTTGAAACCACTTACTTCCGCTTCAATGCGGTAGTTCCCTGGCGGAACAAAGTCAACCCGATAATTTCCCCGGTCGTCTGCCGTTGTAGTCCGGCTGATGCTCGTTTCAAGGTTTACGACCGTGATGGTAACGGCGGGGACCACATTGTCGTTTTGGTCTCTAACCGTCCCCACAATTGATCCTTGATTGCTCGTTTGCCCCCAACAAATCTGTGCTCCAACCAGGAACATAGCGAATACCACCAAGCTTAATGTCGATTTCATGGCTGATTACTCCTGTAACTCGAATTGTTGGTTCCTACGCTTTGCGTTGAGGGTTAACTCGTACACTTACGCTTTGACTTTTAGGAGAAGTTTGCTCAAGTCGATACCGTTTGACCTAACCACAGGCTACCGCCATTTCAGCGCTATTTACTGACCGGGGTAGCAACGCGCTTAAGTTAAGTTGGCAGGGAGATCACAGTGTTTGTGAACCCTCCCAGGAAGGATAAGCCGTGCAAGATCTCTACTCTTGATTGGCTGGTTTGAGAACCCGCCTTTCGATTACAACCCGGGCGCGGGCCTCCATTGCGTCGAGTAGGATTACTACTCGTTGCCGATCGCTCATCTCCCGCACGAAGATCCCTCTCAAGCCGCAAAGGGGACCATCATGGATAGACACCGAGCTCCCGGCCACCATTGGCTCTCGCTGCAAGGCCACTAAACCATCAGCGCCGATTCGCTGACGAATGCTATTAATGATCTCCTCATCAACCGGAAGCAGAGAAGCACCACAGCGCAAGACCTGGCGGACGCCCCTCGCATATTGAATCAAGTGGAGGTATTTACCCGGGTTAAATCTAGCAAAGAGATATCCTGGGAAAAGCGGCTTTACGACCGCCTTAGTTCGCCCCCAGACCATCTTTTCCTCCCTCAATTTAGGATTGAGAACCTCTAGCTGTAGCCGCCCGAGGTTAAACGCCGCCAGGTCTTCCTGACTGGCTTTGGCGTGGAGTGCGTACCATTTGTTAGTCGGATCGGAACCCATTTTGGACCGGGGTAGCATTTCAAACCAGCAAGACCACTTTGTTGTGATAATGATCTGGGAGCTGCTGCGGCCTCCGTATGCTAGGCCTTTCCCGTGCAGATGCAATTCAATGCGACAGGATACGTATAGGACAGCAGTTTGTTGAAGTAAACCAGAATCTCTTATAGAATCCATACTCTGTTCAGCCCGCTGAATGGAAATACCGTTTTGATAAAATTGCTTCAACTTCTATAGGAAAACCTTCCTTTCCGCTTATTAAGGGAAACTACGAGTAATCCTCCCTCTAATGTCGAACCTGAAGACTAAATCAGTACCTGCACTCGAAAAGGCGATGGTTGTGCTCGAGGGGCTTGCGACGTCCAGAGATGGATTGAGCCTTTCGGAGCTGACTCGAAACTTGTCGCTCCCGAAGAGCTCGACCTACGGCCTAGTGGTCACGCTCGAACGAATGGGATACCTGCACCGCAACGAGAATACGGGTCGCTACATGTTTGGGATGAGGCTGTTCACGCTTGCCAACATGGCGATGCACGGACTAGACCTCCGCAAGCAGGCCTCGCCTTACGTCAGGAAGCTTATGAAAAAAACCCGCCTCACCGTCCACATGGCAATCCAGGAGCAGAATGAAGTAGTCATTATCGAGAAAGTAGCATCGCCATATATACCAAAAGTTGGGACCTGGGTCGGCAAACGGATGGGCATACATTGCACGGCGGCCGGCAAGGCACTCATCAGCGATTGGTCTGAAGAAGATATTGACCGCCTGATCCACCACGGTCTTCCCCGATACAACGAGAATACGATCGTTTCTCCCAGGAAGTTGAAAGAGGAGTTAGCGCAGGTCCGCAAACTTGGATATTCCCTCGACGATCAGGAAGAGACGATCGGCTCTCGCTGCATCGGAGCGCCGATTATCAATCAGACCGGCAGAGTCGTGGCAGCGGTCAGCCTGGCCGGGTACAGAGAGCAGATCAACAAGGAAACCTTGCATCCGTTAATCATCAGCGTAAAGGAGGCAGCCGCAGCGATCTCGCAACAACTCGTACACACGCCCGAGTCAGGTGAGCTGTCACTTAAATAGTAATCTTTGAATCAACACATTTCGCAAATCGAGAGCTGTGCCCGCGACCCTGTGGTGACACACGGTATTGACTTCCTGACGGGAGACGTTTAGAAGTAGCTAATTCTTAGCCACTCGGCCCCTCATGCCGTTTGGGTAGAAAGGACGAAAAAACCTACTATGAGAAACTCTCGGATGTTTTCTTTGCTGCCGCTCATTTTGTTGTGCTTTGTTCCAGTAGTTGTCGAAGCGCAATTACAACAGGGCATGTTATCGGCAACGACTGCGAATACTCTGGCACGAAAGGAGTCCCGCAAGAATGTGCCAAGGGTGTCCTTGCCTTCCGCCGAGACTGGCATCAGAGAGGTCATTGGCGACAAGTATAAAGAGAGGTATCAGGAGTGGAAGACAGAGTTTCTTTCGACTCAGGCAGGTCGCGCAGAGTGGGATACTTACGAGCGCAGTGATCGCTTTCTTTTAACAATCACGATCTCGGAGGAGAACGCGCGTGGTGGGGGCACAGGTAAATACAAATGGAACGAATCAGGCGAGCTCATCGCGGCGACCATTACGCTGGGCGGTAGAATCTACGAAGGATATCCGAGTCCGGTCTACTATCCGGTGATGAATTCTCTGGCGCCTGGCAACTCTTCGTACGCGGGTAGTGGTTCCATCCTGGCTGCGACGAAAATGGCTCACGAGTTTGGCCATGTCAAACGAATGGCGAAGACCAGTCCGGCAATTTACCGTCTTCAGACACAGCTAATACCTTTATACAACTCTATTCTCCTAAGCAACGGGCGCAATACAGGCGACCCGCGATTGATTGAGCTGGCCAAAAAAATGGGAGGTACTCCAGTCGAGATTTGGGAAGATCGCGAATACTGGGGAGAAGTCGGCGCAATGCTCTTCCTGCGCGACCTAACTGCCAACCAGAGTTTTCAGTGTGCGCTCTTCAACAGGATCAAGGCGTTTGTGGAACTATACGCGAAGCCTTATCGGGATCGCTTTGCCGAAGTTGCGGATGAATCGTCGGCTTCGTACCCTTGCTCATGGCAATAGCGAGTTTTTGGTCAAACAGTTAGCACTTAGACGAGCGCGCACAATAGCTGCGCACCTTGCCCCCTCGCCGCAATTTCTACTTTGTTCCCTATCGCGCCGCGAGCGAACTTCGGTTAACCACGAAGTTCAATTAGGTGTTTCCCAGCCCCAACGCGAAGTCTTATAGAATTTGAATCCGCTCGCTCATTTGTTTCAGGATCTGTTTTGGTGGAATTAATTTTCACAACTTTGTTGTTCCAGAGTAAGGTCAGGTTTTTTCGTCCGTTCCTTTCTAGCACGACCTCTGCATTGGTCGTGTCAGGTATTTGTGCTTCGAGGGTAAAAAGGCCAGCGCCTTTTTTCCATTTGACTCTAATGTCTCCCCGCGGAGTCGGGACAACTCCCCAAGCAGAATCCAGATCTCCCGGATGCGGATGAATTGTGAATTCGGCAAATCCGGGCGCGCTGGGTTTAACCCCAAGAATCTGTGTGGTCATTACGAACCCGGTTAACACCCCTCCGGTATGGACCAAACTTCTGACTCCGAAAGGGCGTATCTGCTTGCGATTGAGAAAGGCGACATCGCTCTCAATCGGTGAAGAGCCGGTAAAAGGAAACCAACCTTCCCAGATTGTCGGGGTGTCAGTCGAATTTATCATCGGAGCAAAACGATCACGAATAATCTGAAGCGCAGTTTCGCTAAAGCCTGCCTCAATCAGTCCATCGAAAACGTAACCAGCATACAGCGGCGACACTTCGACAAGTTCTTGACTCTTGTCAAGGAAAGCCTTTCCGATTCGTGGCACTTGTTCTGTGCTTGCAATGCCATAAAGCAAAGCATAGGCGTTCCCCACTTCACTGGCGATGCCCGTTAGTTTCCCTCTGAAGTGACTGTCCTCGAAACGTCCCATATGCTCGTTCCAAAACACACGACGCATCGTACCTCTAATGTCGTCTGCGATTTTTCTCCACCTGAACGCGTCGTGTTTTTCTCCCAGTTGCTCGGATGACCAGGCCGCGTCTTCCAGCGCCTTCACATACAAAGCATTGGTCGTGAAATTTGCACCTCGCAGGTCGTTAGGCGTCCAATCCCAGAAGTTCCAATACGGCAGATCCCTCAGCAGCCCCATTTCATCTCGATGCGGTTCGAACCAATCAATCTGTCGCTGCACACTTGGGTACAATTCTTCAAGCAGTCTCTTTCTACCGGTAAACAGATATTGATCACGAACTCTCGTGCTCCACTGCAGAAGAAACTGCGGTATGTTGCGTGGGAGGTAAGCATGGTCGGGCGGATAAGACATTCTTAACATTCCATTGCCGCGATCGCTTAAAGGAAAGGAACGGAAGAAATGGTCAGTTAGGGGTATGTCTCCATATCCTATGTAGATGCCATGCACGCCGTGACTCCCATCGCCAGTACTCCAAGCCACCCTTTCTCTATGAGCGTCACAGACAATAGTGTCTTCCATCTGCAAATAGGTTGTGTCAACACAAGCCTGCCAGAGTTTTGTCAAAAACTGGTCTGAAGCCCCGAACTCGCCTTTTTGGTCGGCTGGATAACCATATTCGTTCAATGAAATTGATTCGATGCTAATTGGCGCATAAGTACTCCGAGGCGTGATCTGGAGGTAACGAAACTGCTTATACTGTGCGACCTCCCAGGTTTGGTCACCTTTTCGGCTAATGTATCGGTCTCCGTATCGCAATCCAGGAGGAATTCTTTCACCCGCCAATTGCTGACCATATGTCATGTCAACGATTGTTTCTGCCTCAGCTGTCATTCTTATTCTGGGAAAGCCAAAAACCTGACGGCCAAAATCTACGATGATAACTGGCGCGCGAATTCCTTCCACCCTTGCAAACTTACTCTGAAAAACAGCGGGTTGGTTGTCGTTCCGAAGAAGAGCATTTGCATTTTGGGCAAGAGCATTTTCTAAAGGAAAGTGTATCTCACCGTTTAAGAACTCAGGTATATCTCTCTGTCCGCGATTTGACAGGTCAATGACTTCCGCCATTTTCACGATCTTGGTCGGGAAAATTTCGCGTTCCCGCATCAACGGAATATCTCTGGGTTCCAGGAACACCCATTCGAGTGCGCGTTGTGGTATTACCCAGGCTCTTTCCCAAGAGGCATCATTGAAGTTTGTCTCCATCCAATCGGCTGGATCTGCAGTGGCATTATAAATCTCTGTACTTCCAACCAGAACGTTGATTAATTCCACCTCCCTGTCCCATGCACGCGCGGGATAAAGCAACCATGAATCATCGGTGCCGATTAATTGAAATTGTCCATCGCCATTTTTCATTTCAAGCTCTGCCCATAGTCCGGCACGACCTCCCAGGGCGTAGGCGCTGCCTGGGCGAGGTTTCGGTTCTCCCGGCGAATTCTGAGTACCGTAGTGATAAGCTCGAATAGCAATCGAGTTTTTACCTTGGATCAAGTATTTGGCAGCATCGTAGGTGTCATAACTCTTGCGGCGCGGGTCACTACGCGCAGGACCGCGCCCGATGTTGATACCGTTTATATAAAGCAAATACCTATCGGATGCCGTAATGCGTAGTCTTGCCGATTGAGGCATCTCTTCGATTGAGAAAGTACGGCGCGCGTACAGATGAAAGTGATGCGGAGTGGGCTCACCGGTACTCCATATAAACTTCCCAATCTGCTGGCTAACAGGGCTTAGGGAAGTTGATGGTTGCGCGAACGTCAGAAACTGGTTCGTCCAAAAGATAGTAGCGAACAGTAAGACACGAAGAAGCACAACCTTTCGATTTGTCATGACGACAGATATCGCCCCTAGTTTGCCAAGGCAAAAGTTAGCATGTTGATCATCGAATGATTGAACTGGCTCAATCACGAAGTTCAATAGTGTGTCTACCCGCACTGATGCGGAGTCTTATATACTTCGAGTCCGCTTGAGCAGTTTCTTTTTTACCTTTCCCTGTCGATTCGGTTTTGACAATTCGATTGTTGTGCCGCAGTACTTGGTTTTTACTTATGTCTCTCTTTAGTACCACCTCAGCGTTGGTTCCAGCGGGTGTTTCGGTTTCAATCGTAAAAACTCCGCCCTCCTTTCTCCAATCAACTTTTATATCTCCCTTCGGAGACGGAACAACGCCCTCCATCGAAGTCAGATCTCCCGGATGCGGATGAATAACGAATTCTGAAAAACCCGCTGCGGTAGGTTGAACTCCGAGAACCTGAGTAGTCAGAATGAAACCCGTTAGCACTCCTCCCGTATGAACCATACTTCTGATTCCGAAAGGACGTATCTGATTACGTATGCGAAACGAAGCCTCGTTATCAGCAAACTGCTGCTGACCGGTAAATGGAAACCAACCTTCCCAGATCGTAGGCGTGTCCGTTGAATTGATCATCGGCGCGAAACGGCTGCGAATAATCTGAAGCGCAGTGTCGGTAAACTCTGCCGCAATCAATCCTTCGAAAACGTAACCCGCGTAGAGTGGCGAAGTGGGTACAAGCTCCTGACCCTTGTCAAGAAAGGCTTTGCCGATTCGCGGCACCTGCTCTTCGGTAGCAATTCCATAGTGCAACGCATAAGCATTCCCTACTTCGCTGGCGACCCCTGTTAACTTTCCGTTGTGGTGACTGTCTTCATAACGTCCGCGCTGCTCATTCCAGAAAACTCGCCGCGAGACGACTCTGACTTCCTCGGCAATCTTCTTCCATCTTAAGGAGTCATTCTTTTGTCCCAGATGGTCAGCTAACCAGGCGGCGTCGTCCAACGCCTTTATATACAGAGCGTTAGTGGTAAAATTTGCGCCGCGCATATCGGTAGGTGTCCAATCCCAGAAATTCCAGTAAGGCAAGTCTCTTAAGAGACCCATTGCGTCGCGATGCACTTCAAACCAATCGGTTTGGCGTTTGACGCTTGAGTATAGCTCTGCGAGTAGGGTTTTTCTGCCTGTAAAGAGGTATTGTTCGCGAACTCTCGTACTCCACTGCAATAGAAATTGTGGAATGTTGTAGAAGTATTCCTGTTTGGGAGGGTATGCCATTCTCAGCATCCCGTTATCTATATCACTCATAAGAAATGAACGGAAAAAGTGATCAGTCAGCGGTATGTCCCCATACGCCATGAAGATGCCGTGCAGACCGTGACTGCCATCACCGGTACTCCAGACTGCTCTTTCCCGTTGCGCGTCACAGAGGATATTGTCCTCCATCTGCAAATAAGTTGTGTCGACGCACGCCTGCCAGAGCTTGTTTAAAAACGGATCGGATGACTCAAACCGTCCTTTTTGCTCCGCGGGATAACCGTATTCATTCAACGATACTGACTCAATGCTGATGGGTGCATATCTGCTGCGAGGGGTGATCTGCAGGTAGCGAAATTGCTTATACTCGGCGACTTCCCACGTTTGCTCGCCTTGTCTGGTAATGTAGCGGTCACCATACCGCAATCCGCCTGATAGTCTATCCCCCATCAATTGTTGACTGTAGTTCATATCAACAATCGTTCCCGCATCGCCCTTCATTTTCACCCTGGGAAAACCAAATACCTGGCGACCAAAATCCACGATAATAACCGGAGCGCGAAAGCCCTTTTCCTCGGCAAAGTTGCTTTCAAAAACACCTGACTGATTGTCATCCCGAAGAATCGCCGGCACACTCTGGGCCGTAGCCTTATCCAGCGGCAGATGTATCTCGCCACTCAAGAATTCCGGTATGTCCTTTTGTCCGCGATTTCCCATATCCATGACTTCCGCGACTCTAACGACACTGGTCGGAAAGATTTCCTTTTCACGCATGAATGGAATCGCTCGCTTCTCCAAAAGCACCCATTCCAATGAACGTTGCGGGATAACGAACGCTTTTTCCCAGAAGGCATCGTCGAAACCTGTCTCCATCCATTGCGCGGGGTCTGCGGCTGCGTCATAGATCTCAGTACTGCCAACCAAGATGTTTATTAATTTGGTCTGTCTGTCCCAGGCACGCGCGCGATAGATTCGCCAGGAATCATCCGTGCCGAGAATCTGAGATTTTCCAGTTCCATCCTGCATTTCAATCTCTGCCCACAATCCTGCGCGTTCGCCAACTGAGTAGGCGGTTCCGGGACGAGGTTTTGGTTCACCAGGCGAATTCTGAGTTCCATAGTGATAAGCCCTGATGGCTATCGTGTTCTTGCCTTGCTTTAGATACTTGGCCACATCGTAGCTATCGTAGTTTTTAAGTCGCGGATCACTACGTGCAGGACCTCGCCCGAGATAGTTGCCGTTGACAAATGCCAGATACCGATCCGAAGCAGTTATATGTAACTTTGCTGCTTGCGGCAGACTCTCGAGTTGAAAATTACGGCGGGCAAATAAGTAGAAATGATAAGGATGCGTTTCTCCTTCACTCCAGATGAACTTCCCAACCCGATGGCGGACCGGGCTAACGGAACTGGACTGTTGCGCCGGGGTTAGCATCTGGCTCGTCACGAAGATAGTGACCAACGTCAAAAGACAACTAAGAGTGTTTCGCTTTTTCATGTAGACTCCTGCGCCGTTAGTTAGTGTCTTGCCTCACAAATCGAGTTTCAATTGTGTGCTACTGAACACTTGGTAGGACTATGCGGACCGAAGGTCCTCGGTTGGCTAACTTCCGGTCGACATATTGGGACGACTGAACCTGCGAAGTTAAAACGGTAAGCTGCGATTCTAAGTGCTCAAGACGGGGACTACATCGTCGCCAAAAGCTGGGGACAGCTTGTCGGCCCACCTTTCGATAACATCGCTGCGTAGATCGATGCCGAAGCCGGGACGTTCCGTAAGGAGCATGAAACCGTCCCTGATTTCTGGTTGCTCTCGTGGGATGTCGAACCAGAGCGGGTCGCGAGCGTAATCAGGAAAGATCTCGACGCAGAGTCCATTCGGTACTCCAGCCAAAAGCTGCAGCGCCACCTGCGGCTCTTCGTGGTGCGCCATGCGGACGCCGTGAGTATGTGACATGGCAGCAATCCGTCTCCATTCGGTGACACCGGCAGCGATAGTCGCATCGACGTTCAAGATATCCACCGCCTCGCGTGTGATCAGATCGCGGCAGCCATGGCGGGAAATTTCACCTTGTCCGGCGTTTATAGGAATGCCCAGGGAGCGCAGCTGGCGGTTGCCGTCAATTTGCTCGAACCACTCGACGGGCTCTTCCAGCCAAGCCAGATTAATTTCCAATACATTCCGAGCGAATTTCGTTGCTTCAACGAGACTCCAGGATTGATTAGCATCAACGCAGAGATGAAAATCGGGGCCCCCCGTCAATCGCGCGAGTCTCGTTCGTTCGATATCCTCTTCGACCGTAAGCTTGCCTACCTTCATCTTCATACCACTGAGACCCATGCTCAGATAAGATTCAATCTCTGTCTTCAGATCAGCTGTTGCCCCATCGCCCTTCACGTAGCCACCGATGGCAATTACCGGAACCCGGTCCCGGTAACCGCCGAGCAATTTGTACACCGGTTGGTTAAGGGATTTGCCGAGTGCATCCCAGAGTGCTATGTCCACTGCAGCGATTGCCTGTGTCCTTATGCAATGCTTCGCCAGATCGAGGGTATGTATACCGCGATTGCCCAAGTCGACTCGTGTGTTCCACATACGTTCCCAGTGCGCCTCGACATCCCTGACGTCGCCCCCAAGGAGCAGTGGCTGGTAAGTGTTATTAACTAGATCAACGACCTGTGGCTGATATTCATCTTCATCACCACCGAAGGTTTCTCCGACAATCCCATTATTCAGTTCAACACGCGTTACTATGGTGTTGCGCTGGGTAATCTTGTAGTTTCCGCCCTGGAAATTCTCGTTGAGGCTCCTAACCAGAGGGATGGATTCTATATGTTTAATACGCACAGTCAGTCTCCAGAGTGTTTTGAGACAGTGCCTCTACGTAGACGTCCCGGCCGTAAATATCGTGAAGAACCACGACGGGAAAAGAATTGAACCGCATCGCATGTATTGCTTCGCTGAGTAATTCTTCAAAGGCGAGAACCTTGACCTCATCGATAGAAGAAGCGAGCAGCGCCCCGGTCCCTCCAATCGCCCCCAGATAGACGCCCCGATACCGTACCAAAGCATCCTTCACATCCTGAGTTAGGTTGCCTTTCCCGATGAATCCTTTGATGCCGTTGGCCAGTAGCGTTGGAAGAAAGGTCGACATCCGCCCAGTGGTGGTGGGTCCCGCAGAACCCGTCACGCTTCCTGGCCTGGCCGGTGACGGTCCGACGAAATACATAAGTTGGTCAGATAACTCCACGGGTAGGCTTTCGTTTGCCTGAAGTAATCCGTATAAGCGTGCGCAAGATTGATCGCGGCCCGTCAGAACCCAGCCCGAAAGGAGCAATTCCTCTCCCGCATGGAGCCTCGCGATCACTTCATCTGTGATAGGTAGCGATAATGAGCGCGGCATAATGCGCTTAAAGGCAACCGACGATCCATTGCAGTTAGCCATCGCGATAGAGCGATATGCTAAAACTCAACCTCCTGACAACGGTGTGCATGGCATTCGATATTTACGCTCACTGGCAGGCTTGCCATGTGACACGCCGCGACCTCTATTTGCACGGCGAGAGAGGTCGTAATTCCACCATAGCCTTGGGGGCCCAGACCGCTCTCGTTGATCAGTCTCAGTATCTCCATCTCGAGTTCCGCGATGTGGGGCAGCGAATTGTGCGTACCAATCTCCCTGAGCAAGGATTTCTTGGAGAGAATTGCAGAATACTCGAATGAGCCCCCGAGACCAACGCCAACGATCATCGGTGGACATGCGTTTGGTCCAGCGAGAATTGCCGTCTCCACCACGAAGCGCTTTACACCGTCGCGCCCATCGGCCGGAGTGAGCATCTGAAAGCGGCTCATGTTTTCGCAGCCGCCCCCCTTTGCCAACAGCTTCAAACGTAACCGTTCTCCCTCAATTACCTCGTAATGAATAATCGCAGGCGTATTGTCTTGAGTGTTCTGCCTCAGTAATGGGTCCCTCGCCACCGATGCTCTCAGGTAACCCTCCTGATGTCCTTTTCTAACGCCGTCGTTAATAGCATTGCTCAGATCCCCGCCAGTGATTTGTACGTTTTGCCCCATTTCAACAAACACTATGATCAAGCCCGTATCCTGGCACATGGGCAACTGTGTCGCCCGCGCTACTTCGGCATTTTGCAGAATTCGCAGCAGAGTATTCCGGGCAAGTGGCGTTGACTCCTGGGCTACACCCTGTTCGAGAGCAGAGCGCACGTCTTGTGTCATCTCAAAATTAGCGCGCTGACACATTTCGCCGACAGCATCGCGGATTTGGTGGCAATGAACAGTCTTGCTATGCATAAACGAAATCTTTAACGGTCTCCGGATCGGGGTCAGCACTATTAAGGGCGAATGCGAGGGCGTCTGCGTTGACCGACCTGGCCCAACTGCGTTGCTCTTCCAACTGCTTTTCGGTTACACCCCGCTCGCGAAGCACATTCTCAAAGCGCGGAATCGGATCGGCCGTCTTCCAGCGAGTCGCGGCCTCCTCGCTTTCGTATTTGCCTGCTGAGATTGCACTGTGCCGCTCCCAGCGTACCGTCTTGCACTCGATCAGAGTAGGTCCGCCCTTGTCTCTTGCCAGTTTTACGGCGGTGCGCATGGCCAGGTAAACCTCCATCGGGTCATTACCGTCAACGGTAATTCCGGGTAAGCCAAACCCCTCAGCTCTTTGAGATATGTTTTCGAGGGGAATAGCCTGATGGGTCGGCACCGATATCGCGAATCCGTTGTTTTCGCACACGAAAATCAGAGGAACTTTCCAGAGTGTCGCCATGTTCAAGGTTTCGAAAAACACCCCCTCACAAGAGGCGCCGTCGCCGAAATAAACAACGGTTACGCGATCCGTCTTGCGCAGTTTATTGGAGAGGGCCATGCCCGCCGCAATCGGGATGTGAGCCGCGACGATAGCATTGGTACCCCAGAAATCCTTAGTGACGTCGCAGAGATGCATGGACCCTCCCCGTCCACCCGAACACCCCGTCTCTTTACAGAGAAGTTCAGCCATCAGAGACCTAAGGTCTAAACCTTTAGCTATGGCATGTCCGTGACCACGATAGGTCGCAAAGACCTGATCAGTCTTCTTAAGTGCCGCCGCGCCGCCCACTGCGATTGCCTCCTGGCAAATGCATGGATGAGTGCTACCGCCAAAAAGTCCCTTGCGAAAGCTGAGAATAGCGTTGTCTTCGAAGTAACGTATCATCCACATCTGCTTGTACCAGTCCAGCAAGGTATCCTGGGATAGTTCTTGATTCATAGTAGGACCTTAATAAGTCTTGAAACGTTGCAGCTCAAGCATATGTAAGCGTCACGCGTACCGCTTGTTCAACATCAGATGAGTTTGGATAGACAAGGTCCTGAAGCTTACCGGTGGGAATAGGTAAATCAGGTGCTGTCACGCGAATGATGGGCGCCAAAAGATAGTCAAATGCTCCCTCAACTGCCGTCTGCGCAATCTCTGCAGCTGCGCCGCCGGTTTTGACAGCCTCATGGGCTACAACCAAACGGCCCGTAGTTTTCACTGAATCACAAATGCCTTCCCGGTCCAAAGGAGAAAGGGTACGCAGGTCCAGTACTTCACAATCGATCCCCTCGCCTGATAACTTCTCTGCTGCGTCGAGACAAGGTTTGACCATACCACCATAAGTAGCAATGGTGACATCCGTTCCCGCTCGAGCCACGCGCAGCTTGCCCAATGGAAGAGGCTCATCGGTCTCAGACACTTCATCTCTAGTAGCGTAGAGTCTCACGTTCTCGATAAAGATAGTCGGGTTGCGGTCGCGAATTGAAGCGATCATCAGCCCTTTAGCATCACGAGCATTTGAAGGAATCGCCACGCGCAGTCCCGGAATGTGCATGCACCAGGATTCCAGACTCTGTGAATGCTGCGCACCTAAACCAAGTCGGCTGACTATTGGGGTCCGGACAATGAGTGGTACCTGTACCTGACCACCGAAAAAGTAGCGCATCTTTGCCGCTTGATTGACTATCGCATCCGAGGCGAGTGTAAAAAAATCGATGAACTCAATCTCAACTATGGCGAGCATTCCGCTTAGTGCCAAGCCAATGCCGAAACCGGCTGTCGCTGCCTCGCAAAGTGGGCCATCTCGCACCCGGTCCGGACCAAATTCTTCGAAGAGACCTTTGTAGACGCCAAACGTACCTCCATAAGCACCGATGTCCTGGCCGAGGAGAACAATCTCCGGATCACGTCGCATTTCATGGCGCAGCGCTTGGTTGATGGCTTCAGCCATGGTCATTTCAGCCATTTGACACCCATCATTCTTCAACGTTCAGCGAAAACATGACCCCCGATTAAGACCGATTTTAATAGCGTTCGCCTGAGTAATGCCTTGGAGCGTACTCTCGGACCTCCGAAATACCCGCTCTTCAAAAATCAGTCTTGTTCGAGTCCAGTAATGATCTCATCAAAGGTTTCAGCTACAAACACACCCGACTCGCGCAGTAACGCCGCTTTAGTGCGGACCGATCCTCGCCCACCTTCAACCATGACTGCGGCATGGCCAAAGCGAACGCCTTCCATTTCATCGACAAACCGGCCGGAGAAAAAAGCGTTGATTCGCAGGTGTGACTTTCGCTGTTCGAGTCGTTTTGCTAAACGCTCCTCGGCGACGCCGCCTGGCTCTCCGTAGATGACAACTGACTTTGTTAACTTATCTTGCTCAAGGAGTTCGATCAGATCTGTAAAATCCGCACCGATTAGAGCGTCTCCGCCGATCCCAATAGCTATACTTTGACCGATGCCCCGACTACTTAAAAAACTGGCGATTTCCGTCGTCATACCCCCGCTTCGCGAAAGCACTGCCACATGGCCTGGGATGAAGGAACGCCTTACGTTATCGACGCGACCACCAATGGTTCCGATTTTGCCGACGCCGGGCCGGATTAGTCCGAGAGTGTTCGGCCCAATTACCAAACACTTCTGCCGCTGGGCCATCATGAGCAATTTAGAGGCATCTAAACGTGGGACACGCTCTGAAAGAATCAGGCAAAGCTTAATACCGTGGCTAAAGGCTTCCAGTGCCGCATCAAGAACCGCGAGAGCCGGAACTGCAATAATGCTCACGCTCAACTGACAAGTTGCGACCGCTTCACCAACAGTGTCAAAGACTGGTACTCCACAAACTTGTTGTCCCCCTTTACCCGGGGTAACACCCGCGACTACTTTTGTTCCGTAGGCCAGCATGTCTTCCACCATGGCTGAGGCCTCGCGTCCCGTGATTCCCTGGACCATGATAGGATCTGAAAGGTCAAGCAAGATCTTTCCTTAATTTCTCTACAGCTAGTCGGGCACACATATCCAGAGAGAACTCACGACCTAAGGCGCTGATACCCTCGACAGCCAGGATCTCTTTGGCCTCTTGTTCCCAGGACCCCGGAATCCGAAATACAGAGATCGTTTGCGCGGGTGAGCGACCCAACGCTCGCAATCCGGCCAGGACTCCGCGCGCCATAACATCAGCTCTTGTGTTATTAACAACGTTCATGATCACCGCGAGCTGGCGCACACTCGGCTTTGACAAAATCAATTCTGTCAACGCAGCTACCTTCTCCTCGGTGGGATTGCCGCCTACCTCGCAATAGTTGGCCGCCCGCCCGCCGTATCTTCTAATGGCATCAAAGACCGTTAAGCTGGCCCCGCCGCCGCCGATCAGAAGGCCCAGCTCGCCATCGAACTCAACCATTCTGCCGGCCACGCCACGATGGTCCATCGAATCGATCTGCTGTGCTCGAACTTCCATAGCAGTTTGAGACCGGCTCGCGTTTCTCGCAGTGCGATCACCCAATATTTCAAGGTGTGTTTCCTGTCGACAGATTGAATCGTCATCAATCTCCACGTGGGCATCAAGTCCGATAAAGGAGCCGTCTTCAAGCGCTGCTAAGGGGTTGATTTCAGCTGTGAGCGCGTCGAGAGACAGGCAAGCGAGACTGAGTCTTTCCAGTATCTCGCCGAGGGCTGGGATTGATCTGCCTCGCAGGCCAACCTGCGCGGCCATTTCCCGACCTTCGACAGCGTGCAGGCCGTAAAACGGATCAAATGTGCGACGGGCAATACTACTTTCCAGCTGCGATTCAATTTCCATTCCGCCGGCCGAGCTTAAGAGGGCCACAGGGCACTTCGCAGACAAATCCCACGTGACTCCCACATATAACTCGCGCTCGTAACTTAACCTCCGCTCAACGCCAATTTGCCGGACTGAGGTACCGCGAAGATTCATCCCGAGCAAAGCTTGCGCAATAGAATGGGCTTCTTCGGCAGAGTTTGCGAAGCGGACGGCATTTAGCTTGCCACGTCCCCCGAATGGAACTTGCGCTTTTAGTGACACGGGCGATTGAAGCATTGAAGCAATCTCTTGCGCCTCGTCGGCAGTAGCTACCACCCAGCTTTCGTTAAAGACAAGACCGAAATGCGAAAGTAGAGATTTGCTCTGATGCTCAAGGAGCCTCATAGATCGAGATCTCCTCCTGAAGGGCCACGAGAAATCTGGCGGCGTCAGCCCCGTCTACAACTCGATGGTCAGCTCCCAGGCTGAACCAGGCCACCTGGCGTCCCGCTGCGTCGTCGGTGGCCCGACCTACTCCCAGGACGGCAGTTTTGTCCGTAAAAAACAGAAGCGTTGAAGAAGTCCACCTGAAGCATTCCCAGATTAGAGATGGCAAAAGGAAAACCTATCAATTCTTCGTGTTTGATTAAGTTAGAGCGTGCGCGCATTTGATTCATTTACGGAGTCGCGCAGTTGCTCCAGGGAAAGCATGTAGGCCTGTCGCACCCCCGGAGCCATCAGTCCATGAGGAGTCTCAATTGCGAGGGCAATACTGACGGCTTCAATCTTTACCTTATTGCCGTCAATGACAGTGCGAAGGCGCGGATGACGAGTTTCCAATTGCCCGGCTTCCACAAGCCAGGAGATTACTTTGATACCCTCCATGCTAAGCTCAGCCTGGGGCATGTGGACGTTTCGTTGCACAACTAGATTCCCACTGTTCCAGTTAAGAAACTGGATTTATCTCAAAACCATGAAACCAATTTAACGGAGTGGTAAAGGGTATGAGAAGAGTTTGGATTCAAGAACCGAAGTAACGAAGCTCATACATGATTCAGTTTATATCCACCATCGACTGTGATGATCTGGCCCGTGATATAGCTGGACTCATCGGAGAGCAAGAAGGCGACGAGTGCGGCCACCTCTTCAGGCGCCCCCAACCGTTTCATCGGAACTTCGTCTCTCATCTGCTTTGTCAACTGCCCGGCGTCGAGGCCTAGCAAATGCCCGCGTTGCTGGTCCACCTGTTGCCACATTGGAGTGTTGATAATCCCGGGGCTGACCGCGTTCACCCTGATCCCAAAGGGGGCAAACTCTAAGGCGAATGTCCTGGTCAAATGGTTGATTCCCGCCTTGCTTATTCCGTAATCGGCGTTAGTCGGTCGTGGCCCATCACCGGAGGTCGAGGAAAGTGTAACAATGGACCCGCTGCCGCTGTCAGTAGAAATCATGGCTTTGCCTATCGCCTGCACTGAAAAGAAAACGGCGCGGAGATCGATGTCTAAAACGGTGTCCCACTGCTCTGGTTTGATCTCGGTCACGGGTGTGAACCTGATAATCCCGGCACACGGTACGAAACCGTCGATGCGGCCATAGTGGGTAAGGGCGAGTTCTGCCAATTGTTGCCCTATGTCGGGATCACTGACATCTCCGTGTAAGAGTGTGGCTTCGCCGCCGAGGCTTTTGATCTCTTTGAGTAAGTCCTCAAGCGGATCCGCCTTGATGTCTGTCAAAATGAGTTGGCCGCCCCCCTGACACACACGCACAGCAACTGCACGTCCTAACCCGCTCGCGGCGCCCGTAATGATCACAACTCGTCGAGAAAGGCTTTCCAAGCTGGGATCTCCTCAATGGGTGCAGATGCCGACTGCATTACACAAGCTCGTCCACGCCCGTCTGCGATGATCGATACGCAGCGTCAGTAATCTCTACAGCACGCAAGGCTACTTCCCCGGGAGAGTTATTTTGATCTGTGAGGCCAAGAATCAATTCGACGAATTGATGTGGCGGCTCGTCGCAACGGTAAGCGCCATCTCCGGCTGTAACTGATTCGCTACGATGCACCCCCTCGTGGGTATGGCACTCTAATCTCTCTCGCTCTACATCAAAAAGCAGTACGCCTCGAGACCCAAAGATCCGTATATCAAGTTGAAAACCAGCTCCGGCCGGAACCGTCGCGGCACCGGACACAGAGCCGATCACTCCGTCGTAAAAACTAATGCTGAGAGAGTCGTACATATCCACGCGAGAATCAGGGTTGCTCATCCGTGCGAAGACGGATTTAGGCCGAAGCCCGCAGAGGAAGGTCAACAGGCCGAGGGCGTGAGAAAGCTGTCCTTGCCCGTAGCCGCCATGGGAAACCGCTGGATCAGACCAGGTGGACAAGTCCGGTGCGACGTAGGAGCCCTCCGGGTAATCGAACGAACGACCGGCGAAAAGAGATTTCGTTGGCGAGGCCATGTGACAGAGTACAAACTCGATCTTCCCGACAATCTGTTGTTCCATCAGCGTCTTCGCGCGAGCGCTGAGCGGACGGTAGTTCCATCCGTATGGAACGAGCACATGAAGCCCTTTTTTGCGGGACTCACTAACCAACCTGCGTGCATCCGTGGTCGAAGTTGTCATTGGCTTTTCAACCATCACGTGACAACCGGCGTCCACTGCGGCCAGAGCATGCTTGGCGTGCAGACTATGCGGCGACGAGACCACGACACCGTCGAGCTTCTGCGAGAGTAGTTGCCGGTAATCAGTGGTCACGTGTGGAACTGCAAAATCGCGTTGAATACGAGCATTTGTTTCTTCGTCTAAACTGCAGATCGAAGCAATCTCCACGTCACCTCTGGCCTTTAGAAGCGGTAAGTGATTGGTGGTGGCCCACCAGCCGGCGCCAATCAGACCTAAGCGCGCCTTACGATCGTGAGCCTGTGGGCGTTTGGACGCCATTCGGATTTGCTCTTCTGACAGGATACCTATATCTGTCTCTGAATGTTGTGCGCTCATTTTTTCGTCTCAGTGCCTGGTCTTGCCGGTTGAATCAATTCAAGCGCAATCATGTCCGGGCCGTTAAAGTACACGGCCCAAGCGCCCCGATTAATGCCAAACGTGACCTCATTCGGTGAAGATTTAAACTGGATGCCCTTGCTCTGGAGGCGATCAAACTCAGCGTGGATATCGTCGACCACAAAGGCCATATGGGCCGCCCCGGGCCGGCAAGTAGAGGTATCAACGGCTGTTTGGCGCGGTGTTTGGTACTCGATGAGTTCCAGCAGGTGTGCCCCCACATGCAATCCCTCAGTGGTGGGGAATGAAAGGACGGAGATGTGCAACACCGCATCTGGATAGCCGACCTGGCGCCGGATGTAATCAAAATCATAACGGCCGCCGCCGATCCGTTTCATGCCAAAGATTTCGATGAAAAATCGCTCAGCCTCAGCGACGTTGGAGACCGTGAAACTCGTGTGATGAAGACCCTGAATCATCAAATCACCATCGCCTTCAACTCTGGGCTGATAGCGGGAGACCTTGCCAGAGATTGTCGCACCGAAGAAGAGGATGTTGACGACTCCGCATCAAGAATGCGGCCGCTCATAACGAGAATTCGTACGATCTGACTACTTCTTCCCTGACTGTAACTCCCAGCCCAGGAGCATTCCGCAGTTCGAGATACCCATCTTTCTGGATCCACGGGTCAGTAACCAATTCATGTTGCATCGGCGATTCATGGGGTTTAAAGTCCATGCATAGTCCGTGCGAAGAGGTGGCAAGCAGATGCACACTGGCAGCTATGTTAAGGGCGCTGCTCCATGCGTGGGCCGTGAATTTAAGGTTTTCCGCTTCTATAAGTTTGATGACATGTCGACATCCGGTAATGCCATGACAGCGACCGGGGTCCATCTGAATGATATCCACGCCACCAGAACGGATGAGTCTGCGATAACCTTCCACGTTCCATTCCTGTTCTCCTGTTCCGATCGCCGTTGTCACCATTGAGCGCAAGCGAACATGTGCCGCCAGGTCATGAGAAGGCAGTGGCTCCTCGATCCACTTAAGACGGAAAGGTTCGAGATCCTGAAAGCGTCTAATGGCGGTAGCGACATCCCATTTAACTCGTGCTCCCAGGACATCGATAGCGAGGTCTACCTCCTCCCCAATCGTTTCGCGCATTCGTCTAACAAGCTCAAGATCTTTTTTGCGATCCAAGCCAAAGACGGATTCAGGCCGCTTGCCCCAGCCCCCTTTTACGATTCGGTAGCCCTCATCGCGAAAGCCTTTGAATTCTGCGACTGACCAGTCAAGGTCATCCATGTCCAGATGAATCGAAGCCATCGGCACAACCCGGTCGCGCACAACATTGCCGATCAGACCCCAAACCGGTAGTCCCGTGATTTTGCCCTTCAAGTCCCAGAGGGCCATGTCCACCGCGCTGACGGCAAAAGCGGCAATGCCCTGGGGGCCATACCACCAGATACGCGCCAGCATCTTCTGCCAGAGCCGTTCTATATCCATGGCATCTTCATTAACGAGGAGGGGGGCGAAGCCGTGTTCGATAATGAGCTTCGTCGCTTGCGCAGAGTCAGGAAACTGCGAGATTGATTCACCCCACCCGACCAACCCGTCCTCGGCCTCAATCCGCGCGAGCGTTATATATCGGAGATTGTTATGATCATGTGGCTCCGGATACCGCAGGGGATAGGCCGTAATGCGTTTGATCTTCACTGCTGTGCTCCCAAAAGTAGATCACGAAGCAGAATGCTTTCAGAGAGATTGTCCACTTCATTACAACGTTCCCAATCGATCCAGACATATTCGAGAGCTAAATAGCCCATGTAACCATCGCGTTGCATAGCCCGAACGACCCGAGGAAAGTCGATTGCGTTTTCCTTCATAGAAGATTGCACGCGTGAACGGGCTGCACAACGAGCCTGGAAATGTGTGGAGAATTTAATAAGAGGTTCTACTTCATCATCAGGGATGCCTTGATAAGCGAAATGACCGTAATCAAGTGTGAGCGTAAGACCTGGTGTAATCTGAAGCAGGTGAATTGTTTCGGCTGGGGTCGGAACAACAGAGCCAAGATGCGGCTCAATGGAAAATACAATGCCAACTTGCCGGGCTTGTTCGACGCGCCAGGCTAGCTCGTCAGCGGCTCGGCTCATAGAATCACCGGAGTTTTCGGTTTCCCATTTTACGCCGGGCAGTCCTGTCATATGCATGGCATTGCACCTGGCTGTGAATTCCAGAGTGCGTTGGAAGATTTCTCGCGAGCGCTTTCGCTCTGACTCATCCGGATGATTCGCCGCTAAGACTTTGAAGTCAGGTTCAGGGATCAAGAAGATGTCCGACAATTCGAGGCCCCGGTCTGAGACGCGAGTTGAAAGCTCGCGTGCCGACGCGGAGATATCCTTTAGTATGTCACCTGGTCGCAGATGCGAGCGACCGCCAAAGACACCTATATCGACCCCTGGAATCCCGAGAGAGGCGATTAGATTGAGAACAGAGTCATGGGGAAGTAGAGGAAAACTAAAATCGGCACATGCGATTTTGAGACGCATACCCTAAAAGATGAACTTTATGCCAAACTGCATAATGCGTGCAGCCTTCGAACTTGTGACCTGTCCGAATAACGGTGATTGGGCGTTGCTAACAGGTCTCCCATAGTTCGTGTGGTTTGTTAGATTAAACGCTTCCGCACGCAGTTGTACCCTCAAGCGCTCACCAAGTGAGACTAACCTCATTAGACTCATGTCCTGACTAATAATTCCGTCAGAGTCTAGAATGTGAAACCCGGAGTTCCCAATAACGTTCGCACCAGGCAATGGAAAGCATGAGGTATCAAACCACCTTTGCGGCGTTCGCTGTCCGGTTGGTAAATTTCCATCACATGTACGCATCGGATGATTCTCAAAAAGACTCAACCTATTTGAGAAATCGTTGCTCGTAACCGGATGGAATGGGAATCCCGATTGTAGGGTAGTAATGCCCCCTACTTGCCACCCGTCCAACAACCTCCGAGCCCACCGATTGGTGCTACCGGATTTCACGGTATAAACCCAGCTTAGAGCGAAACGCTGTCGCTGATCAAAAGTGCTGCGAGACTTGCCATTGTCACCCGGTATGAAGTTTCTGGCTGCCTTTGCATCGAACGAATCCTGATCGAGGGATTTGCTCCAGGTATAGCTCGCGAGAAAAGTGAGATTCGACCGTGCCGCTTTTTGCAGCGCCAACTGCATGCCATGGTATGAGGAGTTACCCCGGTTACTGATATAGAGGATAAAACCGAAGTCAGGGAAAGGGCGTCTGCTTTGTAGAGTACCGGTAAAGCCTGCCGGGGGCGGAGTCGTGGGTATGTTGATGTCCTCCCGCTTGTCTAACTTGGTACCTTTCGAGCCCACGTATGAAGCTTCGGCGAGCAAGCCCCAAGGCAACTCACGCTGAACGCTAAGGGTCCATTGCTGTAGATAAGGCGTGCGGCTGTTTTCGTCATAGCCGAATAATGACACGCCGGATCCCCGGAAGTTAAAGGTCGGTGCTGGGAAAAGATCCCCTCGATCTATATTAATCGTGGGAGAGGTCAGTGAGCCGTTTAGCAGCACGAGTGTGGTGAAAGGGGGACCCTGTTCCTGGAAGTTATATTGGTTTCCAGCAGGTGTCTGATGAAAAATGCCGTAGCTTGAGCGAATCGTCGTACGATCGCGAAAAGAGTAGGCAAGCCCCACGCGGGGGGAGAAGTTATTCTTGTCGGGAACGATTAATCCCGGGGGGCCGACGCGCCCAAGTGCCTGCAGTCCTGCCTGCTCCGGATATAAGTAGCCTCCACCCGGCACTGACCGATCGAAAGTGCTAATACTCCCACTATCCTCTGGGAGAGGTGCAAAGTAATCGTATCGAAGAGCCAGATCCAGCTTGAGGTTTCGTGTGACTGAAATGTTGTCACTGAGGTAGAAGCTTGGCCACACCGCTCTCCGGGTGATGACGTTCTTAACGAAACCGGCTTGAGCAGTGGTGGGAATCCCAAGCAGAAAATCGGCGACGGCATTCCTTGTGTAGCGCGCTGAAAACGTAATGTTTGCGCCCGGTGAGTTGGTAACGCTGGGCCGCGTATATATTTTTACAATCTCCATGCCGATGCCGATTCGGTGGCGACCAGTCAAGAACGTGAAGTCGTTGACGACGTGATAGTTATTAGTGAAGAGAATCGTGCATCCGGCGCCGCCACCGATGGTGTTGAACCCCGCAATACTAATGAAGGGCGGCTGGTTACATTCGGGATTAGTGCTCACCCCGGTCAGGTTGAAGACCTCTCTAAACACTGTGGAGGAATCCGCCCCTTCCGGTCTGTTTGGGCTACTATAGGTGCGGTTCAGCCCTACCTTTAATGAATTGAAACTCTTTGAGTTGAAGGTGTGGTTCCAGGTCACAAGCGGGCTGCGAGCCAACAATTGATTAGAGAATCCCCCGAAGGGCCTCCCTGCGCCAGTGAAATTATCGGAATCGGCATGCGAGAACCGCCCAAAGATGGTGTCGTTCTCAGAGAGGTTGTAGTCTATGCGGATGCTGTATTGGTCGTCATCCGAGGCAAAGCGGGTGGACGTCACATAATTCGCCGTTCCAGTCGCGTTCGGCTCCGGTGTAAGCTTGATAGCCTCCTTCGCAAAGTTCGAGATTCGATTAGCCGGGATCATGTTTCCGGGGAATTGCAGGCCGGATTGCGGGTCAATGATCGGCGTAGCCAGACCGGAAAAGTCACCGCTGAGTTGTTGCAGGGTTGGGACATTGACACGTAGCGGTGAAGAGCGGCGCACGATCTTTCCCTCGTAATAGCCAAAGAAGAAGAGATTCTTTTTTAAGATCGGCCCTCCCACCGTGAAACCGAATTGGTTTTGCCTGAATGGAAGCTTCGTTAGCGCGAAAGCATTACGCGCGTCGAACTTGTCATTTCTTACGAACTCATAGGCTGAGCCATGAAAGGCATTTGTCCCTGACTTTGTCACGACGTCGATTCTGCCGGCCACACTGCTGTTGCCGGAAGAGTAGCCGCGTAAGACTTTGAATTCAGAGATTGCGTCAACATTAGGGGAGAGCGATGTTGAACCGTACTGGAAATCCTGGCTAGGAATACCATCGATCCGAACATCGGTGGAATACTCACGCTGACCGGAGATACTGACGACACTCTGGCGACCGCGGGCTGAACCGCTTTCCGCTCCTTCCAGCGCCGGGGCTGTAACACCCGGCGAAAGGGCTGCCAGTTGAAAGAAATTTCTTCCATCAAGAGGCAGATCTACTATTTGCCTCTCATTGATTACCGTCCCGATAACTGGATTTTCCGTGTCTAGGATTACATCGTTAGCTTGAACTATTACCTGCTGGTCTACCCCCCCTATTTGTAGCGCAATATCTCGCCGTTGTTCCTGGTTCACCTCCAACTTAATACCTTCCACCAGCATTGTTGCAAACCCTGCGAGACCAGCGGATATTCTATAGTTACCCGGTTGGAGCGATGGAACGAAGTAAGCACCTTCATTACCCGTCACGATTGTCCTTGATACTCCGGTGTCTGCATTCGTAATAACGACGGTGACGCCGGGCAAGACCGCGCCAGCCTGATCGGTTACTGTGCCCAGAATCGCGGCCGATGTCGTCTGCCCATGAGCAGGACTGACGAGAGAAACGAATAGCCACCCTGCGATCGCCCACGAAGTTAAATGTTTTTTCATGGTTCTGCCTCTTCTTTCTGGCTTGAGATCAAGCACGACAAGGGATTAACACCAAGACGACGACCTGATACATCATCGCCTGATTTTCTGAACGGAAAGGTGAACTAAAGCGAAAGGTGAATGGAGGTACCCAACCTTGAAGTCTCACTGTTAGAGTGTTCCGCAGAAGTTTGTTTCACCGCCTAGTCTGAGAGATTGGTGGCCTTTTACTCGATATCTGGATTCCCTTTCGGTGGTCAAGTTACAGTAGAGCTTGCGTGGAAGTTAGGCGGGGCTGCGCCTCTCTCACATGCCGGTAAACTATTGCAAGCACGGGAGTTATCGTTCTAATGGAGTTGGGTTTCTAGAAGAAAGCCCTTAATCTCAACTTCCAAAGATTTATGGAGAGAATCTAAGGACAATATCATTACTGACTTGTTCTTCCGATGCGTTACTCGGCCGCAGAAGCCCTTTAAGAAACCTGATTGTATCTTTACGGTCTGGCCGATCGTAACGAAGGGTACTTCTCGGTAGCTCAGTTCAGAGGTAAGAACTTTTCTTACGATATCGATCTGCTCCTCTGGTATTGAGGATGGCTTGCCACCGAAGCTCACCATTCCGACGACCCCAAAAGTTGATTTCAATTTGTGATACGTGTTCGAGTCAAGGCTAAAACGAGAGAAAAGGTACCCCGGAAATAACGGCAGTTGTACGTCAGCATAGCGCCATCCAGAAATCGGTCGTCGAGCACTCTTCAAAGGGAGAAAGACTTCGAAGCCCTTCTCGAGAAGAAGCTTTAGTACCACCTTCTCGTGGCGAGCCTTTGTATAAATGGCATACCACTTTTCGGTGCTCCCAACCTTACCAAGTAGACTAGTTAACTGAGGCTCTGCACTCATTCGATGGTACTCAACCTCTAAGCAGGACAAGTCGCTTACATACTTTGCTTGCTGTTCGGCAATAGTACGAGAGCCCTTTTTGATATGCTCGCTCTTGATCTGCGCTCCAGCTTCTGGTTCTTTCGATTCGATTCCTTCAGTAATCAGTCTCTGATGCCGGTTTGACAGTTTGATCTGCTCCTTGGTGTAGTGGAAACACACTGTAGAAGTCAGTAGGATTCGGAAACGAACTTCATGACCAATTCCAACCGGGAGTTTCTCGGCCCCAAAAAACTCCTGCTTCAATTTGGGATTGAAGACCTCTACCTTCAGCCGCCCGAGGTTTTGCGCAGCCAAGTCTTCCAGCTGGTTTTTGCGTGGAGGCAAAACACTTGTTGGCTGAATCGAACCCCTGGGTGTCGGAGGGCAACTGACCAATCCAATCCCGGTTAATAGGCCTCCTCATTGCGATTCAATTCAACACCGTACGTATAGAACAGCAACTTATTGAAGTAAACCAGAATTTCTAAAAGAATCCGTGCTGTGTTCAGCCGGCTGAACGCATCGTTAGAAATTGTTCTGTTCCAAATTGATTTTTCTAAGAAACCCCTTCCTTCTTCGAAGTGCAAATTATGAAAAATCCTATATGGTTTTGTGTATCCAACCCGAAAAGTGAATCACACGCACTTAAAATCCGTAGTGTGAGCCGCTTTTGAGGTGACCACCGAGGTGGGCTGAGGGTAGAGCTTGAGTTTCAAGGTTGATTGTTATCCGAGGAAGAAAGACTAAAGCGTAGGTCAACCGAGACGGGACGACGATTGGTTGTGTAGCGAGAACTGAGAGGGCTCCTGTCCCTGACCATCAACACCTAAGGCGAAATCCGGATTGCCCTAAAGGAGCGAGTGGCCATCCTGATCCACTGCACGCCAAAGTAGTTCAGGCCGCCACGTATAGCGCGTAATCGTTCTTGAAGCTAGAAAACTCAACAAAAGCGGCTAGAGGAGTCACGTTCATGCTGTATAAGTTGAGTAAACTTCAAGCGCAGTCTGCCAAAAGTCTGCCAAGTTCAGCAATGCCGAGGCGCCGGCTGCAAGCGCTTGTTCACAGCGCTGAATCATCAATAGATATCAAAGCCAATTAGCAATCTCCAAGAAAGAGCCGCTGCATCAGTTCAGGGTCGAGTTCGGGCTCCTCCTGACCACTTGAAGATCGCCAATAGCAGAATATGTCTGTTTCATATTCCTCATCCTGCAACTTCAACAACTGAACCTCCGTCCCGGCCATTTGGTCGAGGATCCAAGCAACATGCCGACGGACATCTTTTGAGATCACCTGATCCTAGTAAGACAAGAACCATCCACCCAATGGCGCCACGCGGTTGGGTCAAACGACTGGCCTTTCTTCTGCGACTCAGACGGCGTAAGAACGAGTCGTGAGGAGACTACGTGCGGTCAGGTGGCATCACACGAGGCTCACGTTCACGAGTCGAATCAGCGTCCGTCATTCTGCCCCTAAGCGCAGGCGCACTCCTACTCTCCCTAACAGTGGTGGTCCAACAGTCAACACTGGAGTGCGACCCGTTTCGATCCTTGTGTTCGTCAGATTTTCTGCGGCGATAAAAACTTCAGAGTGCTTACTGAGTCGCCGTGAGACGACTGCATCGAGCGCGAAGTAGCGACGCAAGCGGGACTGGTTTTGGTCGTCATCAAACTGCGAGCTTGAGGCGCGGCCCTGAACAGATACAGTGGCGAGCGACGGCTTTGAGTAAGCAGCCTGAAACGTCAATTGATGCCGCGCCACTTGTGGCAGGAATAAGCCCTCAAGAGCGCGATCCGCTGGAAATTCTGTCACGCGAGCGTCAGCGAATAGATAACCGCTGGAGATCGAAAAGCGACTACTGAGGCGCGCTTCCACTTCCGCCTCAAAACCGCGCGTGCCAGTGCATCCCAAGTTCTGGCGTTGGCGCGTGATGAGCGCTGGAGTCACGCTTAAAGTCACGTTGGCGACGGGGTCTGTGGTCTCAGAAAGAAACGCAACCGTGCGGGCCGTCAACCGGCTGTTGAAGAAGGTGAAGACGGCACCCCCCTCGCCGCCGGTCAGTCGTTCGGCACTCAGGTTCTCATTTGCCAGCGTCAGGATATTACCGACGCGGAAGGCGCGGTAGAGTTCGTTGAGCGTTGGTTGACGAAAAGCGCGGCCAGCAGATGCGACGAAGGACAGATTGTTAGTCGCGCGGAAAAAGACGGAGGCGCGCGGGCTGAGTGCCGACTCGCGCCGCTCCTCGAACTCTCGAACGATGACTACAGAAGAAGTGAGTGAGCGCGTTGTTGCCAGAGCCCGATAGTTAAGCCACCCATCGAATCGCACACCGACGGTGAAGATCAGGCGGTCGCTGAGGCGAAAGATGTCGCTGGCAAATACGGCGACGGTTCTTTCGCGCCCGCCTGCCCCGACGAGCGATGCGGCACTACCTCCTGTGTAAATGATTTCGTCGCTCGCGCCCCGCACTGCGCGCAGGTCAAATCCGGCGACGAGCGTGTTGCGGCTGCCAAGAGCGCGCGACGATTGTGTTGTTAAGCCGAAACTCTGCGCGGGCACACGCTGCACTCGCGTCAGCGTTTCGCTCGCGCGATCCGCGGAGACGGCCGAGAAAGTTTGGTCATACGTTTGTGTGCCTCCGTATATGCGTGCGGAGAGGCTGCCGACAATCGGGAGTTGCCCGTCCGCGCCGGCGCTGAACTGACGAATGCCTGTGCGATTGAATTGCAGCCTTGTGCCGTTGGCGCGCGATTCGCCATAGTACGAAGCGCGCGCTAAGACGCGCGCATTCCGTTCGCCGAAGAACCTTTCGAGCGTCAGGTCGCCGCCCGCGCGCCGCGAGTTCGCGGCGGTATCAACCGGGCCGCGCTCGTCACCTTGGACCGGGATGGAGCCGTCCGTGCGGAGTCCCTCGGCCGCAAGCGAAGCACTCCACTGGCCCTTGCGCCCCGCGGCGAACAGCGAGGCTTCACCGCTCGACTGACTACCGTATGAGGTCTCAAATGAAAGCGACGACGCGCTCGCAGTGCGACGGTTGATATTGATAACGCCGCTGAGCGCGCCAGTGCCGTACAAGTCGGACGCCGCGCCGCGCAGAACTTCAATGCGGTTGACTGCAGCGCGGGGCACACGTCCCCAGTAGACCCAGCCGCCAAACGGATCGAGCAAGGGGACGCCGTCGGCGACGACGAGTGCGCGACTCGCACCCGAAGCACCCACGCCGCGGAGGCTCACTCCTTGCGCGGTCGGATTCGCATAGCGACTACCCGAACGGCGGAACAAACTGAAACCCGGCACTTGCCGGAGGGCATCATCAATCGTTACGGCGGCCGTCTCCTCCAAGTCTGTGCGCCCGAGCACCACGACGCTTGCTGCCGTCTCGTCTAATCGTGTCACGGTGCGTGTTGCGGTGACGGTCACATCCGCCTCGACTCCCGCTGCTTCCAACACGATCTCTAACCGGGTGCTGCTTTCCTGGCTTGCCTGTAACCCTTGGGTGGAGGTGGCGAACCCACGGGCGCTCACGACGAGCGTTGTCATAGGCGACGGGTCCGCCATCAACGTAAAACTTCCATCTTCTGCGGTCGTCGTGTGCGCGAGCACACGCGAGGCCGCTGTGAGAGATACGTCTGCATTGGCGATAGGCGCCCGGTTGACGTCCAAAACGACGCCGTGCACCTCCCGCCTAACCGCCGCGGCTTCCTGCATCGCAGGAGTTGAAGCACTGACCCCACAGGTAACCGATAGCCAGCAGACGATGATGCCAACTGCTCGATTGATGCGCTTGTAGCTAATTGCGTCGCAAACTCTCATGTCTGTCGTTTATTCACGTGGGTATTGTCAGGTTAAACGACGGAAGATGTATTCCGCCTGTTGATGAAGCATACTCCACGTATGCCCTCCATCGGTATCTACCATCGTCATCGCTTCCCTGCCGAGATTATCAGTCATTGTGTCTGGCTATACTTCCGCTTCCCTCTCAGCTTTCGTGATGTCGAGGAAATGTTAGCCATGCGTGGCGTCGTCCTCAGTTACGAAACCATCCGAGAATGGTGCCTCAAGTTCGGGCAGACATATGCCAACGACTTGCGACGAAGATCTCCTCGGTCTGGCGACAAGTGGCACCTGGATGAAGTGTTCCTCAAGATCAACGGACGCATTCATTATTTATGGCGGGCGGTTGACCAGGATGGCGACGTTTTGGATATTCTGGTCCAAAGCACAAGAGATAAAAGAGCCGCCAAGAAGTTCTTCCGCAAGTTACTGAAGGGGTTGCGATATGTTCCTCGTGTGCTCGTCACAGACAAGTTGAGGAGCTATGGTGCGGCGAAGGCCGAAGTACTGCCCAGTATCGAACACCGCCAACAGAAATATCAGAACAACCGCGCCGAGAATTCGCATGAACCAACCAGATTACGGGAGCGGGTGATGAGGAAGTTCAAGTCGGCGGGTCAGGCACAACGCTTTCTCTCGGCCTTCGGTGGCATTACCTCACACTTCCGAGCAGGGCGACACTTGTGTACCGCTACGGTTTATCGGGAAATGATGGAGTCTAAGGAACAGAACAGACGTCGACAATTTCGATCTCGCCATAATTTAGATTAAAGTCCTCTTTGTTGCTTCTTGCCTTTCTGCTTGTCAAACGTCCTAAATCCGTTGAGGCCGTGTTCTCCATCAAACTTGATTAAAGGGCGCCTTTCAAATTTCGACCACCTCGTTATAAGAGAGTCGACGAACTGCCGAACCGTATCCGTCTCAGCGGGTTGCCTCGGTATAATCAGAATGGGCATTGCTTTTAGCTCCGGTTCAACCTGGGTGTAGTGAGTAGTCGTGATCACCACCACTACTTGGACGTGTGGAAATCGTAACTCACGGCTCGCGTATCTTTTCTTAAGACACTTATTAATCCTGTAGTGAAGAAGCTCGGGCGTTAAAGTTTCTACGACGTCATTTAGAATGACCAGAATGCCGTTGGAGTCGGTTAATTTGAAGCTTTCCTTTGTTGTCCTGATCTGCCTGTTTGCCGATTCAACTACGCCCTCGATCGAATCGGTAACCGCCTCCACAATCTCGGCATTTATTTTTTCTCCATCGGGTAAGTGTTTTAACACCTGCTGGATATCTATCGCCCCGAAGACGATCGGCCAATTCGACCTACGCGTGTACGGCTTAAGTACCTTGCCCACCTTATCGAGTGTGTCCGTCTTCAACGACTTCAACTCCATGATGTACTTTCTATTATCAAAGAAATAATCAGCTTTCTGAGCCTTTTGTTGCTCGAGGGTGAGCTCGAGATCATCTATGCACTCGGCTTCGATCACGTTCTTCACGAAAAAGATAAAGCGCTGTTCTAGGTTTTTGTCAGAAATCGTGAACTTCTCATATAACTTCGCCAGCCGTTCCAACTCACGCTTTTCCGTTACCTCAACAAACTGGTTTGACTGATCCCGGGTAAGCACCATCCGCGCCTGGATGAGGTGGCCGCCTTGGTAAGATTCTAGTAGCACCACAAGGCACTTATTTTTCTTTCGACGTTCACAGACATAAGAGAATTGGAGTCGCGGATTGTAGTAGTACTTGCCCGCCTGTAAGCGCGTGTGGAAGCCTTGTTTCAATCTGTGCCGGATCGGCGGCGGCATTCCGCTTCGCCAGTTCCCCTCTAATGGATACATCATTAAGAAAAGGATCAGACCCGAGGCCTTCAGTTGATGCCAGGTCGCTCTCCGACGTCAGCCAATATGTTAAAGAAAAACCAGTCACCGATGTTTTTTGTCCCGTGTTAGGGTGTACAGCGACTGTGCCTTTCGGGAACGGGATATGAAAGACCTGTGGTTTCCCGGTCGCCATAGACCCCACCTCACCGCTCACTCTGTCGAGAAGCCCCCTAAGATTAGTCTCGATTTCTGGCCCTTGAATCTTCAGTTCTTCTGAGAACATTTTGAGAACGCCCGGTTCCTCCGGTATGGCTAGCAGCCTGTTCTTTTCTTGTAAATGGAAATGAAAGCCATAAAAATGGAGGACCAAGTTGAAGGCACGCGTCAATACGTCTGCTGAAGTGGTATTGACCACATCTGACGTAAGCAGCCTGACGCCACGTTCCTGAGTCAAACTTCTACAGTCTTCGTGAAAGCCGGACAATGAGACTAGGATGGCGAGGTTAACGCCTGCGCGCTCAGCTTTGTATGAAAACTGGAGGGCCTCTTCCCTAGTTACCAGCTCTCCCGAAGCGACGCAATTAATAGCGATCAGATATCTGGCGTTGCTATAGGGCGCAACCAAGGTCGCGTCGAAATATGAGCCGTTAACCTTATGACCCCACCATACGGTAGCGCCTCGTTGTTCAGCCATTTTTATGGCTGTCGCGAGGTTCTGAAATTTCATCCACTTTCGATTCTTAAGACCAAACATGAAGCACCACATCTTACTCAGGAGCGCAGACGATCGTTATGGTGTTGCACTTTAGAGGATCTTGTAAAGTCGGAACCGTTCACCTTGTTCTCAAGGAACTGGTAGATGGCAAAATCGATAACGTGAAGAGTCTTAGGGGGGAAAGGAATTCGCTATCACAAACCCCTTTAAGGTTGTACCCTTCACTCGTGATTTGGCGAACAACTCTTCATGCACGGAGAACTGTTACCTGTTTAGTCAGAAGCGGTGGGTTATGGTAATGAGACCTTCCTTCTTCACTCATCAACGGCTGCGGCTAACCCAATGCACAGACGCGTGCTGCATTTTGAGTACTCATCCGCTGATTTGCCGGCGGACATCTCTGTGAACTCCGCGCCAGTGCATTGTTGCTGGCACAAGCGGGCACGATCAGATAAAATGCCCGCATTCTGGGAAATCCCAGCCTATCCGGTGGCCCAAGAATCCTTTGTAAACTATTGATTCTAAAGGAATTATCGCCGGCCCTGACTCAGCTATAGAGCCGACACGTAAGTGTCGGCTTTTCTTATGTTTACAGACAGTCTGGAAATGCATTGTGCTCTTTTTGAGCGCTTTGTTTCGCTTGAGTTTGAAGCTTTATTAAAAACGGAGAAGTCGTGGCAAAGAATTGAATGCCCACGCTGTTTACAAGGGTCTAGACCGTTGCTTGTGGTCCTCCAGGCAGACTTGATTATGCAGTGCCAGCATTGACAGCGGCGATCGAGGCAAAGCCGGATTATGCGGAGGCGCATTATGCCCTCGGTACAAGTAATGCAATAACCGAGCAATCTCGATGGTGCGATAGTGGCCTTCCAACGACGCTTCAAGTATGCCCCTAATGCTGCGGAGATACACAATACGCTCGGCAGTGCGCTGAGCCGCAAGGCGACAAGGATGCGGCGCGTGTCGAATTTCAGGAGGCGGCCCGCCTCAACAAGCTTAAATCCAATATGCAGGCCGGGGCATTTGCCACAAACACCGGCTTAAGCCCTTCTTCACTGGTGTCCTTAAATGGTGTTCGCTGTTAACAGCGCTTCGTTTAAGTCTGATCTGGAATCTCAGCTTCGACGAGTTTCGCCAGCAGCGTCAGCGATTCTTGCCACCCGAGATAACAAGCTTCAGCCGGAATACCAGCGGGCACTCCCTCCTGCACGATGTTCAATTCAGTTCCGACCGATACTTGCTTCAACGTGATCGTCGTCTGCATTTCTCCGGGCAGATTCGCGTCGTCGAATCTGTCGGTGTGGCGAATGCGTTCGTTTGGCGTTAGCTCAAGATACTCACCACCAAAGGAGTGGCTCTTCCCGGTGGTGAAATTGGTGAACGACATCCTGTAAGTGCCTCCGACTTTTGCATCGAGCTGATGAACTTGGCCCGTGAATCCATTCGGCGGAAGCCATTTGACCATTGCGTTTGCATCAAGGAATGACCGGTAAACTCTCTCAGGCGGTGCCTGGAGCACTCGATGGAGTCTGATAGTGTTTGTATTGCTTGTTGTCATGACTTTTCCTCCTATGATTACTGGCGAGCGAAACGGCTCGCGCAGAGTATTTGTCTTTATCTCTTAACCGCCGGCGATGGCCCCGATTATGTAAAATGGCTCCGCTCCTGACGCGATCGGCTGGGGCAGCGGAGCGTCCTCCGGCTCGTGGGTCACATCCTCACCACAGGCAAAGAACCTCAGAAACGGCCGGCGCTCTCCTGCGACATGATCGCGAATAGTTCCACGTAACATCGGATACTGCGCTTCCAGAGCATCAAGGATTGAGCGCCGTGTCACCTGGCCGTCAACCTCGAGTTCAACATCGCCCCTGACGCCCGCAAGTGTGCCGGCAAAACAACCAGAATCATGTCAGCGTTTGTACCTCCACTGAAAGCACTGGCGGAAGATCTCGCACAATCGGAGCCCACGTGTCTCCGCCATCAGCCGATGTATATACCTGTCCCCCAGTGGTGCCAAAGTACACGCCACACGAGTCAAGGGAGTCGACGGCCATCGCGTCGCGCAGCACGTTGACGTAACAGTTGCTTTGAGGCAAACCGTTCGTGAGCGGCTCCCGGTCGTTGCCGCCCGTTCGACTGCGATATACGCGCAACTTGCCATCTGGCGGATAGTGTTCGCTGTCGCACTTGATGGGCACAACGTAGATCGTCTCCGGCTCGTGAGCGTGAACGTCAACCACAAACCCGAAATCGGTAGGAAGGTTCCCGCTTATCTCGTGCCACGAGTCGCCCGCGTCGTTGCTGCGCATCACGTCCCAGTGTTTCTGCATGAACAGCACGTTTGAATGCGAAGGATGCATCGTAATGTGATGAACGCAGTGGACCACTTCAGCGGTCGGATTCGGAATGTATTGCGAGTGCAAGCCCTGATTGATCGGTTTCCACGTCGCGCCGGCGTCATCACTGCGAAACGCACCCGCGGCGGAGATGGCAACAAAGATCCTTTCCGGCTTGTTAGGGTCCAACAAAATGCTGTGCAAGCACATACCGCCGGCGCCTGGCTGCCACAGAGGTCCAGTGCCGTGGCCGCGTAAACCAGGAAGTTCCTGCCAGGTCTGACCGCCGTTGGACGAGCGAAATAAGGCGGCATCTTCAACGCCAGCGTAGACGGTCTCTGGATCGTCGAGTGAAGGTTCAAGATGCCAGACCCGTTTGAACTCCCATGGATGCGCAGTGCCGTCATAAGATTGATGCGTCGTGAGCGGTTTGCCGGTTTCAGCCGAAGTGTCGTAAACAAACTTATTACTCTCACCCCTTTGGCATCCCATCAGGCGTGGTAGTCGGCTCGCTGGCGGGCGTTCCAGGTTGGAACCAGGTCTTTCCGCCGTCGTCCGAGCGCTGAATGATCTGTCCAAACCAGGCGCTGGTTTGCGACGCGTAAATGCGGTTGGGATCAGTGGCCGAACCTTTAACGTGATAGATCTCCCATCCAGCAAAGTGAGAACAACTAACGTCCCACTTTTCACGTTTTCCATCTGAGGTCAGAATGAATGCCCCCTTACGGGTGCCTACGAGTACTCGTACATTGCTCATCTTGTGGCTTCCTTCTTTAGTAATTGATAGCAAAGTCGCTCCTCTAAACGTAAGTCGAACGGCGACTATCGAAATCGACATTTGCGGGAAAAAACTTTGCTCGAATACCGGTGCAATACGGCCCCGGATATTCAACTCCTGAAGCGTGGAATCAGAATAGCCCCGCGTACAGCGCCGTTTCTCCACCAGACCCTACGACGGCGAAATCTATCTGTGTCTTCTACCTTACGGTGGCAACGGAATTCATCGGGATTCTTAGAGACAACACATGAGTTGCCGCGCGCTAGAGATACGCTCTACGCGCTGGAGCGTGCGCTGGCCTGCAAAGCCCGTTAAAGAACGATAGCGGTAGGTGCTTTTCAGTATCACGCGTCGGCACGAGCTGCAAGATTTACAGAGAGGGATTTAGTTATCAGAGGACATGTGGATCATGCTCACCATGGAGAGGAACAAAGCCAGCCAAAGCTCGACCTCGCCTGTGACGCCGTTGAGACGTGATTGCGCCTACCACTGGTGCAAGCGGGCACGAATGGTTTAAGATGGCGGCGTACAAGCACTAACTCCTCTGATTTACTGGTCCAATGATACCTGTAAACTATTCATCCTAAAGAAGTTACGCCCGCTTGGCTCAGCAATTGGGCACTCGTACGCAAACTTCCAATCTAAAAGACTTATAGCCAGGCTAGAAATGCGTAGGACTAATATTGGCCTACTCAATTTTTTCGAGGGTTTCCAGAAATGAGGACTTGCTAATAAAAATGGTGGGCGCTTGGGGATTTGAACCACAGACCTCTACCGTGTCAACGCCGTCACTGGTACCACGTTTAGCGCGTAATCGTTCCTAAGCCAATAAACATTAACTTGAGCGGCTAGAGAAGTCACGCTCACGCGGTATAAATTGATTAAGTTTCAAGCGTAGTCTGCCAAAAGTCTGCCAAAAGGTTTCTCTAAGATAGAACCCCACCGCTGTGAGGTAGGGTCGCCAGAAGGGCTGCCGGAACCTGCGTAGAAGATCTTGAGCCCGCGGATCCGCTACCCTTTACTGGCGGGTTTGGACCGGTGGCGATGGCAGACTGGAATCGAGTGCCGGATGCCGAAGCTCGCTGGGCGGTCTGCCATCTTCCAAGCGCACCGTTGCGGCCTTGAATAGAGATGCGGCTGTGAAAGGCTCGGACATTCTTTTCTAGACAATCGTCTCGATGAGCCGTGCTGCCTCATCGCGGCGGCGCTGATGGTTATCCGCTGCCAGAACTTGCTCCAACTCAGTCATCTGACCGAGAAATCGATATCCGTCGACTACCTGTCTGATCAAGTCGTCCAGGTTCGGATTTTCACCTCGTCGCAAGAGTTGTTGTAGATCGCGGATCTCATAGTTGCGACGATCCTGAACTCGCTCGCGAAAACTCTCGTAATCCAAACCTGGTCCACCGCTGTTCCAGAGTTTGAGCACCGCCAGTGTGCGCACCAGTTCTCGATTCAACGGTCGCCGGGAGATCTCTGCCAGATCGTGGAGATCGCGTATCTTCGATCGTTGGCTGGCCGCACGGATCTTCTCCGCCACCGCCTTCTCCACCGCCAGAGTCGGAACCGCCGCCACCTCAAACGGGAGCAGCCTGAAGTAGTCCTCCTCAATCGGTTGCCGTGGGGTGACGGGCAAGATCGGACGCTCGCGGGTGCTTACCTGAAGTTTGATCTTTATGCCCTTTTGGTTTTCTTCATACGAACAGACGGGATTCGCGGCACAGCCGTCATCCGTCAGATACCAGTCACCGTCGCGGTCAAACCGAAACTCAATCCCGTGATAAGGCTGCGCCACGGCGTCGAGCATCATCGTGGTCAGGTCGTCCACCGAAATATCAGTGCGACAGGTGAAGTCGAGGTCGGTAGAAAGTCTGCCGCGCGATCCAAAAATCATCTTGCGCAGCATCGTGCCGCCTTTGAACGCCAGGTGCTCGTGCAGACCATGATCATGAAAGAGTTGCAGAAGGTAGGTCAGCAGGACTTCGATTTCGACGTTTAGGAGATCGCGCGCGCCGGTGCGAAAGGCAATTTGACGAAGCTGATTCGTGGTTAACACTAGGACATCCGGTGGCGTGGTTTCGGCATGTCGGCGAGCAGATCGCTTTCAGGAATGTTTACGAAGAGGCCCCAATCCGAAACGTAGCCGATGTCCCCGGGTCGACCTTTCTTGGGACCGAAGATTGAGCGTTGCGTCTTGGGAATACTGGAGCGCAGTTCATTGCGCACATCCTCCGGCCATTGCCAGTCCACGAGGTCAGCGAGAAAGCCAAGCCGCTGGCCGAGCGCGTTGGACTTCATCTTTAAGGCTGGGTTTATCAGCTCGCGAGGCTCGACGCTCGTCGCGGCACCGGCGACAATTCTTGCGACTTCAGACGCTCCGCCGGCGAGATCCGGCCGGTCGACACAGTCCACTACTGTCTTGGGAGGAGTAGCGATCGACACCTCCCGGCCATGCAGTTTGTAGCTCGCGAAGCCGAAGAACTTTCGCCCGGTGATTTTCACAAAACGAATCTCCGCTCCTTCGACGACTTGCGTCGGCACCTGACGCAGACTGGCAACCGCTACGGACATCGGCCTTTGGGTGGTGAACCCGTGAAACGAAGCCGCACTCCACCAGCTTATGTAGGAGTCTTTAATTACCGCCGAAGCCAGCGCCAAAACGTTGTTCTCGCCCAGATTTTGCGGCCCGTGTTCCGGGGGAAGAAACATGTAGCGTCCCTGAATTAGCGGAGATAGCCACCCTTTTCTGACGAGATTCCTGATTACTTTGCGGGCTTTGGTTTCTGAGCCCAAGATATCTATAATCTGGGAGGCTTGGACGGTATTCTGGTTCTGTAACCGCAGCGATAGCACCACTTGCGCCTCATTTGGGCCTAATGTACGTAGATTAACTTGCATAGCCAGTTAGCCCTCCCAGGGCCAATTGCCTATACATATTAATCTATTATAGGTGTCCCGACAACCGGCCGTCGGTAAAGCTGAGCGAAGTGCTGGCCGCAGCCGCCAGCAAGCGAGCCCTTACCGACTTATCGGATTTCTCGGAGCCAAACTGACCACTAGGCACCACGGAACGATCGTAAGTTTGGTTCAGACGAGTCACGAGGCGAGGACATTGCCGCGATCAAGATCAAACTGTAGGCTTCCTCTGCAAATTTTACTGTTCCGCGCGAACTGAGAAAATCCTTTTCCTCCTTCTCCGCCTTTTGCTGCTGCGTTTAAGAGTGCTTCTTAATGCTCTCCCAAAGTTCTCGCAGAAAAACATGAGCCAGCGACGATTTGTCGGTTGTATCGTAGAGTCTCCACATCGTCGGGTAATCGCCGTTTTCTTCCAGCGCCAAATAACCTGCCAGCCTGTTTAAGCTGTTGCCCGATTGATATACGTTTATCAGTCGTACTAGATCGGCCGAGCGGCTTTTGGCAGCGAGCGCCTCATCAGCAGCTCTGCGAATCAGTAGGTCACGGTCTCGCCGAGCTTCGTCAATCCATTGATCAGGACTGTCCCAAAATCCCAACGAATTGACAGCGCAAGCTCTTGACCATTCGTCTCCGCCTTTGAGGTCGTTATAAATCTGTGCGCTTGTTTCAGCGTCTATGCGAAACAGTACTTCCCAGAGAATCGCGGCGTACCTCGGGATACGGATCACAGATGAGGCGCTTCATTAATTCAATGAGCGTATGTCATGCTCCTTCTCGGTCCTGATCAGTTGTGGCATCAATGATGCCATTTTCTGGCGCGCTCTCCTGTGAAGCCGCCCCGATCTATACAACTCGCTTACACGGTCGACGAGGGGTCCAGGATCTCGAAGAGCAAGGACTGTGATAGCCGAGGACTGTTCGCCGGTATCCATTTGCGGACCGCGAAATGTCTCAAGCTTCTCAAGAATGGCGCTTCGCGCTTGAGCGTCGGGCAAGAACAGACCGACGGCATTGAGGGCTCCCGCGGTTAATATTCGCTCGCCGGCAATAACCTCTAGCAGCGGTTTCAGAGCAGACCGTTCTCCCAAACATGCTAATTCAATGTTGAAGCCAGTCGCATCGCCCGCGAAGCGCGATCGAGTTGTCATCAGCTCAGGCACTGACTCCACAGACTTCATCTGGGCCAGCGCATGCGCGATTGTGCGAGCCAGCGAAACGCTCTGCGTGTCGTCCAAAAGGCGTCGAAGATTTGGGGCGGCGTCTGCATATCTGAGATCGCCGAGAGCTTGAATGGCATGATCCTGGAGAATCTCATTCTCTTGATTAAATGCTATCTCGGTGAAGATGTCCGTCTGTTGTTTTGCGTCGAGGAGCCCTCTAGAGGTGAACCTTCTGAATCACAGAGCTGTTCTTAGGCGTTGTCCCTTGACAAGCTTGATAGTCTAAGGTTTCTTTCTGGCTGGTGGGGCCATCAGCGTCACCGCAAACGTATCTCTGTTCGTCCCGCACAGTTTTCGCGAATCGACGTAGCGTCTCAGCCCCAGCGCGCGCGAATCTCTCAAGACTTGGCTTGTGGACAGTTTCCTTAATATCGACTGTTCGGTCTTTTGTGCCGCCGCGGCGATCAGGCTCTGGCGTACTTGACGGATAAACGCCTCGATGTTCGTGCGCAGGTGCTCGAGATCCCGATAGTCGTTGGCGTAGATCTTCTCCCGTTTTTAGCGTTTTCATAAAGCTCTCGCAAATGGCGTGTCCTAAGGGTTCGCTCGCCGGCTCATGCGCGGAATCATATGGTGCTGCCGTAGGACCTTCACGTATTCGTCTGAAGCGTACTGCATGCCGCGATCCAAGTGATGGACCAAACCTGGCGGTGGTTGGCGTTCAGCGATTGCTTGTTCCAGCGCTGCCTTCGGCAATCGGCTGCCGAGCGTTCTTTTGAATAGTAGAGCGCAAGACAACTATCCTTGCCGCCGCTCTAAGGACATCATCACCGTTTTTCATACAGGTTTCAAAGTCCCGCTTGAGATGCCTCCCTCAATGTAAAGCGACATTCATAAAGAGCTTTGCCGACAATCACGCTGTCAATGCCGCACTCGCTCACACTCTTGAATCGCTTGATGTCATCGAGTGATGAGACGCCACCCGAGGCCGTGACCTTCAGACCAGACTCACGCGTGATCTTGCATGTCTGTTCGATGTCAGGTCCCATCAACATGCCATCGCGCGCTATGTCTGTATAGACGATGCGCTCGACGCCGAGTGCCGCGACCCTTTGAGCCAGCTCCAAGGCAAATATTTTCCCCTCTTTTCGCCAGCCACGCGTCAGCACCTGCCCGCTTCTAGCATCGATGCCAACGGCAATGCGATCGCCGCCGAATGACAGCACTCCTTTCTCCACCGTTTCCGGTGATTCGACTGCCAGCGTGCCGATCACCACTCTTGTGACACCCAACTCAATCACCTGCTCGATATCCTGGAGACTACGCAAGCCGCCGCCAAACTGCGCGGGTATCTTTACCTGGCGGATGATCTCGCGGAGCACTTGCCGATTACGCGAGTTGGGATCGGAGAAAGCGCCATCCAGATCAACTATGTGAAGCATCCGCGCGCCATTGTCCTGGTAACGTTGGGCGATCTCGACCGCGTCGCCGTCGTAAACTTTCACGTCCTCTTTACGGCCCTGCGTCAGGCGCACGCAGCGGCCATCACGGAGATCAATCGCAGGGATTATCAGCATCGCTATTCTCTTAAAGTCTCTAATGTCTTTCTTCCTGTTTCCATCACGCTATCAAATAGCAGCCCGTTAGTGGAGATGGCATTGCCTCCATCAATCGTGCGCTTTCCATTCCAATCGGTGAACGTGCCTCCGGCTTCCTCCAGAATGGGCAGCAAAGCGGCACAGTCCCAAACGTTCATGACGGGATCGAGCATGATGTCGGCCCGGCCCGTGGCGACGAGCACATGCCCGTAAGCATCTCCCCACGTGCGCCGCGCCTGAACCTGGCGCTGGAGCCATTCCGCGGCTGAATCGAATCCATACTGCTCACAAACTCCAAAGTCAGTGGCCAAAAGTAGCGCCTGGTCGAGCGAAGGAGTTGTCGAGACATGAGCAATTTCTCCGTTCCGGAAGCAGCCTAATCCTCGCGCCGCATAGACAAGCTCACTTAAGGCCGGAAGATTAACGACTCCCAGGATTGGCTCACCCTCAAGCTCCAGTCCAATAAGCACGCCGTAGAGCGGCACGCCATGTACGAATGAATAGGTGCCATCTACTGGATCGATGATCCAACGACGATTGGATGTACCCGATTCTTCTCCCTCTTCTTCACCGAGAATTGAATCATCAGGAAAAGCTTAGCGATACGTGTGCGCAGGTATCTTTCGGCTTCGCGCGTCAATGCCTCGCGCTTCCAGGACGTGGGCCAGGCGCCGGTGGATCTGGATCACGGTTGTCTGGTCAAGTTGTGATGATCGTCCGCGACCGTCACAAAGGAGTTGTCAGCTTTGCGCTCTGCTACAAACGATCCCTGGAAGTGGCGATAGGTGATTGCACCCGCGCCGCGCGCTAGATCGACGGCAAAATCCAGAAGCTTCTTGAGTTCCCCTATGTCTGTGGTCATCCGGCATCTCCCTTTTTCCCGCGGCGCAGCAGTTCATCGCTCACTTCCTCCAACGACAACCTCTGCTCAACGAAGAGCACCACGAGGTGATAGAGAAGATCGGAAGATTCTTTGACGAGAGCGCCTCGGTCCTCATTCTTGGCCGCAATGATGGTTTCGGCCGACTCTTCGCCGACCTTCTTTAGGATCTTGTCAAGGCCCTGATCGAAGAGATAAGTCGTGTAAGAGTCTTCCGGTCTTTCACGCTTTCTCGATTCGACCAGAGCATAGAGACGGTTGAGCACCTCTCCCAGATCGGTCAGCTCCTCCTCCGCGGCCTCCTCATAAAAACGGCCATCGACAATTTGATTGTAGAAACAGGATTGGGCGCCGGTGTGGCACGCCGGACCATTCGGCACGACCAGCACAGTGAGCGCATCGCCATCACAGTCTACGAGCACATCTACAACGGGCTGCGTATTGCCGGAAGTCTCACCCTTGTGCCAGAAGCTGGAGCGCGAGCGCGACCAAAACCAGGTCTCATTACTCTCGAGTGTTCTTTTGAGGCTCTCGGCATTCATGTAAGCGAGCATCAGCACACGCCGCGTGCGAGCGTCCTGCACAATAGCCGGAATGAGACCCTGCTCGTCAAACTTCACATCTTCAATTGCAATCTTCATCTCACCACTACTCCTCGCGCGCACAAATAATCCTTCACCTCTGTAATTTTGTATTGGCCAAAGTGAAAGAGCGATGCGGCGAGCACGGCGCTCGCCCCGCCTTCCGTGAGCGCCCCATAAAAATGTTCCAGACTGCCTGCGCCGCCCGAGGCGATGACCGGTATCCGCACTGCGGAACTTATGGCGTGCGTCAACTCCAGGTCGTACCCATTGCGTGTGCCGTCCTTGTCCATACTCGTCAGGAGTATCTCTCCGGCTCCGAGCCTTTCCGCTCGCACCGCCCATTCGGCTACGTCCCACCCGACGTTTTTACGTCCGCCGTGAGTGAAGACCTCCCAGCCCTGGCCCGGATCGGCGCTTCTTCGCCGGGCATCAATGGCAACGACGATGCATTGGCTGCCAAAGGTTTCGGCGCCTTCACTGATGAGATTGGGTCGCTCGACGACGGCTGTATTCAGCGAAACTTTGTCGGCGCCTGCGCGCAATACCGCTCTTATGTCTTCGACGGAGTTTAGGCCACCTCCCACAGTCAACGGTATGAAAACCTCATCGGCCACACGACGCACCAGATCCATGATGATGGCCCGCTTGTCCGACGATGCAGTGATGTCCAGAAACGTTAACTCATCCGCGCCTTCTGCGTCATAGCCCCGCGCTTGCTCGACCGCGTCGCCCGCGTCAACGAGCGAGACGAAGCGTATTCCTTTAACCACGCGACCGCGATCAATATCGAGACAGGGGATAATGCGTTTCGCTAACATGCGTTTTTGCGCCGGGGCGGTTAAATCCCGTTTCCTGCAAAGTTGGCAAGCAGGCGCAGGCCCGCCGACTGGCTTTTTTCAGGGTGAAACTGCACTCCGCAGACATTTCCTTGGGCGACCACTGAAGCGTAAGTGGCGCCGTAATCGGTCTCGCCAAGCACAACCGAAGGGTCGTCCGCTTCGCAGAAATACGAATGAACGAAATAGAAGAAAGCGTTATCCGCAATGCCCGCCAGGAGAGGATGCATCCCCTGCTGCCACACCTGGTTCCAGCCAACCTGAGGCACAACGAGATCAATGGCGAAGCGGCGCACGCGCCCGCGCAGCAAACCTAGCCCAAAGGTTTTCCCAAACTCTTCTGATTCTTCAAAAAGCATCTGCATGCCAACGCACACACCTAAGAGTGGCGTGCCTTTCGCCACACGCTCGCGAACAAGCTCATCGAATCCGCGAGCAGAGAGCGCTTTCATGCAGGCTCCGAAAGCGCCAACACCCGGCAAGACCAGCGCCCCGGCTTGCTGCAAGATGTTTTCGTCGCTACTTATGACCGCTTGAGCCCCCACGGCCGCAAAAGCCTTCTCGACGGAGCGGAGATTTCCAACTCCATAATCAATGATCGCAATACGTGTCATAGCTCTACAGCACTCCTTTGGTGCTCAACACTCCTTCGATCCTCGCGTCACGCTCGACTGCTTGCCTAAGAGCGCGCGCCGTCCCTTTAAAAGTTGCCTCCAGAATGTGGTGCGTATTGCGACCACGTAACACATCAATGTGCAGATTGCAGCGCAAGCTTTCGGCAAATGAGCGCCAGAAGTGTTCGGCCAACTCGATCGAGAAGTTACCGATTGTCTGGCGCCTGGTTTTTACTCGATAGACGAGATAGAAACGTCCTGAGAGATCGACTACTACCCGGCACAATGCTTCGTCCATGGGCACAAGCGCCGCGCCATAGCGGGCGATGCCTGCTTTATCACCAAGGGCCTGGAGGAATGTTTGACCAAGTGAAATTGCAATATCCTCCACGGAGTGGTGATCGTCTATGTGAAGATCGCCCTGACATTCCACTTCCAGATTGAAGAGACCATGCCGCGCGAACAGTTCCAGCATGTGATCAAGAAAGGGAAGGCCCGTCGCGATTCGCGCCTTCCCACTTCCGTCCAGCGCCAGCGACACGCGCACTTGTGTCTCTTTCGTTTGCCGATGGATCTCGGCAACCCGTTTTGGTGTCCTTACCTTTGTGCTCATAATCATCCTCGCTAGATGGTTCTATCGATCACATTCCGCTAGGGAATCTCATGCTGTCGCCTGCTACGCGGGCTGTTGAACTTGCGTGCTGTTCATGACCTGGGGTTGCGCTGCGCTTCACCCCGGGTTTTATGCTTTCGCCTGCTTCGCAGGCTGGTCGAAGCCTTTGACCACATCACCGTCTGATTCGAATCATTTCTTTCATTTCAAAATTTCTCGTAGCGCCTCAAGCAATAGATCATTCTCTTCTGGCGTTCCCACGCTGACGCGAAAGTAGTCTTGAAGCAGCGGATACTTACTAACATTACGCACTAGGATGTCGCGCTGCAAAAGTTCGTTGAAGACACGGCTGGGCTCAACTTGCGAACGCACAACCATAAAATTTCCCCATGACCGGACGGGCGCAAGGCCGGAAATACTTGTCAACTCAACGAACAGACGATCACGCTGAGCGCAAATGCTACGGACCAGGGGCTGGAGCTTCGACTCGTACATGTCGATTGCAACTTCGGCAGCAGTCTGCGAGATGGCGTTAAGGTTATAAGGCAGCACCGCCTTCGCAACCTCCCGCACCAACTCCGGTGCCGCCAAGAGGTAACCAACGCGCAGGGCTGCCAGGGCCATTGCTTTCGAGAAGGTGCGCAGCACGACGAGATTCCGGTGCTGATTGAGAAGCGGCACCACCGTCTGCCCTGAGAATTCGAAATAGGCCTCGTCCACCACTACTAGTCCCGGCGCCGCTTGGAGCAGCGTAACCAGATCAGACTGACCCACAACGCAGCCCGTCGGATTGTTGGGCGAGCAGATGATGATCACAGCAGGATTGGCTGATGTAACGGCGATACTCAGTGCCTTCATGTCGTAGGTCAACTCCGAGGTGAGCGGCACGCTCACGACTTCGCCGCTCAGCACGGTTGTGATCTGCCGGTACAACGCAAACGTCGGCTCCGAGATCAACACACGCTTCCCTGCGCCGATCGTGACCAGTAAAAGCGCCTGGATCAATTCGTTGGAACCGTTACCGGCGATAATGCCTTCAGGCTTCCAGCCACTAAACTCGGCTAATCGCTCGTGCAAGCGCTGAGGCACAAAATCCGGATACCGCGACCAGGCGCGATCACTAATGCGTCTTAACGTCTCTCGCTTGATCTCGAGTGGTACATCCCACGGGTTCTCGTTCTGGTTGAGCTTCACCCGTGTTTGTTCGGCCTCTAGTGAATAGGATCGCAGCTCGCGCACTCGCGTCTTAATCGCCTCCAGGGACTGCGGCATCTTCAGTTCTCCCATCTTTCCTCAGTGCGAATCAACGCAGAGCGCGCGTGGGCATCGAGACCTTCGGCCCTGGCCAGGGTGGCGATCATGGGAGCAGTGCCTCGAAGTTCACTGCCAGAGAATTTCAGTAAGCTGGTTCTCTTGAGAAAGTCGTATACGCCGAGCGCTGATGAAAAGCGCGCCGCCCCACCCGTGGGCAGCACATGATTCGGTCCCGCCAGGTAATCGCCTACTGCTTCCGGCGTCTGGTCTCCGAAAAAGATTGCGCCCGCATGGCGTATGTGCGAGGCAATCCCTTCTTCATCACGCGCCATAACCTCCAGATGCTCGGGAGCCAAATCATTGACGAGCGCACATGCCTCATCCAGATCAGCGACAATGATGATCGCGCCGTACTGAGCGAGCGATTTCTCAATCACGCGGATGCGCGCAAGCTCGCGTGCTTGACTCCCGAGTTCAGCGGCGACTTCCGCGGCCAGCCCCTCACTGGTTGTGACCAGCACCGCTGAGGCGTCCTCGCCGTGTTCGGCTTGCGCCAAAAGATCGCTGGCGACAAATGAAGCGCGCGCCGAATCGTCTGCGATAATCACTACCTCACTGGGACCGGCTATTGAATCGATTCCGACTACACCGAAAACAAGCTTCTTGGCTGCCGCCACGTATTTGTTTCCCGGGCCCGTGATCTTGTCTACACGCGGGACGGTCTCCGTTCCATAAGCGAGCGCGGCAATCGCTTGCGCTCCGCCGACCGCGTAAACCTCAGTCACGCCGAGTTCAACCAGCGCTGCCGCAACTACTGGGTTTCCCAGAAGCGCGCGGGGAGGTGTCGCGACCACGATGCGGCTAACACCGGCGATCTGCGCCGGCACCACGTTCATCACCACAGACGACGGGTAGCTTGCCGTTCCTCCGGGAATGTACACGCCCGCGCGATCGATGGGTGAAATACGCTGGCCAAGTCGCACCCCACCTTCCGTCTCCATCTCCCAGGAGTGCTGCCGCTCGCATTCATGAAAAGCACGTACCCTGCGAATAGCCTCACGCAGTGCTTCCAGCACCAGCGCGTCCGTTTGTAACGCAGCACACCGTAATGTGTCCTCGCTGACACGAAGATCAGCTGGTTGCATAACGTGGCCATCGAGCCGTGCAGCGTAATCAATCAGCGCCGCATTGCCGCGCGTGCGGACGTCCCGGAGGATTGCCGCCACCTGGCTCATCAACTCGTCGTCCAGGGCGACGTTGCGATTGCGGATCGCCCGCAGCTTGGCGGCGAGTCGCTCCTTTTCCTGACTATGAATGGTTTCGATCACTTTTTTGAACTCCTCGCCCATAGTCTGGGTTGAGAGCGTCGATAAGACTACCGATTGCGGCAGCTTTCAATTGATAGCTGGCGCGGTTAACCACCAGACGCCCGGTTGACTCATCGATAACTTCAATTTCCTTAAGTCCGTTTTCGCGAAGCGTCCTGCCTGATTCCACAAGATCCACAATGCAGTCGGCCAGGCCCAATCCCGGCGCCAATTCCACCGACCCGGAAAGCTGGATGATCTCGACCGGCCGCCCCTGCGCCCCGAAATGCGCAGCGGCAATGCGTGGGTATTTGGTCGCTACTCTGAGCATGCCAAGATCGCTCAAGGACAATCCCGTTCGCGCTGCGACCACGATGCGACAGCGACCAATCTCGAGAGCAAGCGGTTGCAAGAGATCAGTTTCCGACTCTAACAAAATGTCACGACCAACCACGCCGCAGTCCGCTATGCCGTGCTCCACATAGACAGGCACATCAGCAGGCTTCACGAAGATGAAGCGGTAGCGCCCTGATTCATCTTCTATAGCCAGCCGGCGCGACGAGAGGGCTTCGCTCGACACACCCACGCCTGCACCTGCCAACAGCGCTAGCGCTTCCGCTTGCAATCTCCCTTTCGCAACAGCAATGGTTAATTCCGTCACGGTTTCACCTCACCAGATTCAATGAGACACGCTCACCTTTCGCGCGCCTATCTATAGCCTTAAGAAAGAGCGCGGATTGATCGCTTTCTGTAAATTCGGGCGCTTTGGGTTGGGGCTCGCTTTCCCGGGAAACATCCTTTGCGCGGGGACGGAGCACATCTGTCAAGGCATCAAGATCCACCACAAAACCGACGGCTGGCTCAGCCTTCCCAAAACTGGCTGTCAGACCGTCGTAACGACCGCCACTGCCTATCCGGAATCCCGCGCCTTTGACGTAAATTTTGAACGTTAGGCCCGTGTAGTAATCGAGTCGCGCAACATCACCGAGATCGATCTCGAAACAATCCGTTAGACCCAGTGAATCGATGACGTTCCACAAACTTTCAAGGCGATCCAATGCTGCGCAGGATTGCCCGTTTGAAATCACACGACGAGCCCGATCCAGGCTCTCTCGCTTGCCCGACAGTTGCATCAGTTGAGCGAAGGCCTCGGCTTCCTCAGTCGACGTATTAGCTGTCAGAAAGCGCTCCAGGTCAGCTGCATTGCGGACATCAATCAACTGCCGCAGCTCCTCTCGCGAAGTTGGATCCAGGCTCAGGCGTTCGGCAACACCATTGAAGATGCCGACGTCGTTCAGCGTAATGGCGTAGTTGCCGTCAAGATCCAGACGGCGCAAGAATTCAGAGGCGATCGCCAGCACCTCGAGATCAGCAACACTCGTATTCGCGCCGATGAGTTCACACCCGATCTGGGTTGACTCTCTGCGCCACTCGGTATGCGACTGTGGTTGCTGACGAAATACCGGCGCTGCATAGCAGAGACGCAGGGGTCGTTCACGCTCCGCAAAGAGAGTGGCCGCCGCTCGGGCAGCCGCAGACGTCACATCCGGCCTTAAGGCGAGGAGGCGTCCATCAGTGTCAGTAAAGCGAAAGGCGCGATGGGCCTCTGCCCTGCCCATGCCATGCTCAAAAAGCGAGCAGTAGTCGATTGTGGGCGTCGTGATCTCTTCATAAGACCAGCCGTCAAAAATAGACATTCCGGTCTCTTCGACAGTGCGGCGCAGGCGCGCTTCCTGTCCGAAGTAGTACCGCATGCCGGTAGGAATTCTCGAGAGGGGCTCAGTCATCTGGTTCATGTTTGGCTCTTTGCGTGATGTCTCTGATCTGCGTTATTCGCCTAAATCTGCGGCCTAATTTGTTTAAGGCTCGCAGGCACGCCGTGCTGACAAAAGAAAAGCCCGCCGCCTGACTCTGGGTCATGGCAGCGGGTCACCAAAAGTTCCCGGTTGTGAGCTTCTTGCTACTCTGGCTTATCTTCCAGCTTTCTCCTCACAACCAACGCGCTGCCGTGATGCCAATGATGGTTGGCATGATGGTGTGCGCCGTGGTGGTTGTGTGTGCTGCTGAAGATCATATCGTTACGTCGATTCTCGCGTGAAGTATTCTTATACCTGACTGTCTCGCCGGATGTCAATGAATTGCCCGCCCATTTTGAAAAATTTCTCAGGGTGAAATGACCAAGGGGTCATTCGCTTAGAGACATGGTTCAATCCGCTGTCCTGGCGCGTGGCAAAGATGAGGGGTCCCATGCAGAACACGCCCAACGAATAGGATTCAACAAGGGCTTAGACTGATCAAACGGCGTAATCGATACAAGATTTAACGCCGGAATCAGCAATCACGCTGCTCGCTGTAGGCTTTCAACATTTGAGCGATTGACTCTTGGCGTCCAGTCAAGGGCTTCAATCCAGATCGATCACATCTGCGCCCGCGCGACGCAGTTGATCAGCCAAAGCTGAGACAGCCATCGTCTTCGACATGGACATTCCAGCGACACGCGAGGCCTGCGGGAATGCGTCCGCGTCTGCCGCAGAGGCTCCGCCAACTGCGTTTGGGGTCATAACCTCAACACTCATCAATCAAACTCCTCTTCACGATCTAATTTGTGAGTGCGCCCGCTCTACCCCAGACGGTGTTGCAATCGATTAACGCCTCAACTGCCGCTTCATCATGATCTCGCCACACTCGCTTTCCAACCTTCGCTGTCAACCTCCAGCAGGCGCACGGTAGCCGGCATGCCCTGGCTCCAAAAATTATTCGCAATTGCGTCACCGATCTCAGGCAAGCGGTCACACGCCAAAGCGATGACGCTGGGTCCTGAACCGCTCAAGGCTACGCCGAGCAGGCCAGGCTGGGGCTTCGTCGCAAGAGCTTGCGCAAGACCTGGCACCAGAGACTGTCGAAATGAATGGTGCATTCGATCCTGCATTGCATCCCAGATTAAATGGTAAGCACCGCCTTCCACCGCCGCACCGAACAGCGCCACCCTTTGCAGATTATGTACGGCATCCTCGCGTTCCACTGTGGTCGGCAGCGCGCTTCGCATTTCCGAGGTCTTCAAGGGCGCATCAGGCGAGACCACAATTACTTTTAGATCCGCGGGCCAGGGCCTTTTGACAACAAGCACATTTCCATCCGGTTTCACACAGCTGACTACCCAACCTCCGAAGTAGGCCGCTGCAACGTTGTCAGCATGGCCTTCCATTTCCAATCCGTAACGAAGAACTGTTTCGGGCGAAAGTTCCTGAGCACAAATCAACGAGCTGAGCGTGAGACCTGCAACGATGGCCGCGGCGCTGCTGCCAAGCCCGCGCCCAAGCGGCAACTCGTTGTGTACATCGAGCCGCACGGGCGGAAGGATCCAACCCTCACGCTCGGCAGCAAAACTCATGGCCCGGAAGATCAGATTGTCTTCCGTCGGAGACAGGAGCCCACTTGTGCTGCCCTCTCCGCTACTAGTCACGCGGCACATCGCGCTCGCTTCCGCGACAACTCTGGCGCTAACCGTCAGATAGAGTTGCAGTGCGAGACTAAAGGAGTCGAACCCCGCGCCGAGATTGGAAGTTGAAGCGGGCACTCGCACCGAAAACGAGCGCGCCGATTTGCCACCCGCCTCGGCACTGTCCTCAATGATATCGACTGCAACGCTTTCCAGGCTCATCCTCTCATCTATTCCCCTCTAGACGTATCGACTGCTTTCGAGAACTTGTGTCTAAAAGCGCGCCTCTACCGCTCTAACAACTGTGTGTTCCTTAATCCAAATCATCCACGGGCTCCTTCTCAAAGTCATCTGAGTGCTCTTGTTCATGCCGTCGAAGGCCCTCAAGGATTGCGGTCTTAGTTGCTTTCACGCGCGCGGGTGGATTGCTGTAAGTACCTGCGAGCCGGCGCTCCTCTTTGGTTTTGTCCGGCGCGCGGTCGTGCGTGTAGAGCTCTTCCTGGTGATAATTGATCGCGTAGTCAGTGTCCTTCAGGATGTGCCCCGTCAACACAGCCACAACGTCATCGTCCGATCCAATGACCCCACGCGCGACCATCCGCTTGATACCAGCGACAGTGGTTGCAGAAGCAGGCTCGCATCCCACTCCGTCTCGTCCGATGATCGCTTTCGCGTCCGCGATATCCTGCTCGCTGACACTGAGCACACTTCCGCGTGACTCGAGCACTGAACGCAGCGCCTTCTTCCACGATACCGGCGCCCCGATCTTGATCGCTGTCGCTAAGGTTTGTGGGTGTTCGATGGGTGTCAGCACATCCGACTCAGACCCAAACAAACTCGCAAAAGGCGCGGCGCCTTCGGCCTGGACCACGCTCAGCCGCGGCAAACGATCAATTAGCCCCAGGTCCTTCAGTTCTTTGAAGCCTTTGCCAAGCGCCGAGCTGTTGCCGAGATTGCCGCCGGGCACAACGACGTGATCGGGCACACGCCACCCGCGCTGATGCAACAGCTCGCCGGCAACGGTTTTCTGACCCTCGATTCGAAACGGATTGATGGAATTTACGAGATAGATTGATTCATCTTCTGCAAGTTCACAGATCACCCGCATGGCGTCATCAAAGTTTCCGTCCAATTCCAACACCGCCGCTCCGTAGTCCAAACTCTGGGCCAGCTTGGCGTGACTGATCTGACCGCGCGGCACAAGAATGGCGCACAGTAGATGCGCGCGCGCGGCATATGCAGCCAAGCTTGCCGCCGTGTTGCCTGTGCTGGCGCAGACCACGGTCCGCGCTCCGAGGATGACGGCCTGCGTGACGGCAGTCGTCATACCTGTATCCTTGAAGGATCCGGTCGGATTACAACCCTGATGTTTGAGCGTGAGCGCGTCTAGTCCACAGTAGGCAGCGGAAACTGGCGCATCGTAAAGCGGCGTGTTGCCTTCAACGAGGGTGACGATTGATGCATCGGCAGCGAAAGGTAACAACTCACGATAGCGCCAGACACCGCTTCGGTCGCGAGCGTCGAACGATGTAAGTCGCATGGTCCATACAGATCGCAGCCTTTCAGGATCTGTGTCTGCGGAAGCTTCCAGCGCGACATCCAACAGTCCGCCGCAACTCGGGCAAACATAAACCCTCTCGTCGAGATCGAAGCGCGCGCCGCAAGCGGGATCAATGCAACGTTGCATGGCGGCTTCCTGCCATGCTCTTTGAAACTTCTCGGTTTCAATCATACGGTTGCCAACGCGCTTTCACTCTCAACCGACTCGAAACAAGAAGCGCGCTTTTGCAGGCCAAATTCGCTGTGCAAAGCCTGGACCACCTCGCCCATTAGGCCCGCTTCAACCACCAACGAAACGTTGTACTCCGAAGACCCCTGCGCAATGGCGATGGCGTTAATTCCACGGCGGCCCAGGGCACTGAAGGTGCGCCCCGCGATCCCGGGCGTGCCTCGCATTCTCTCGCCAACCACCGCGACGATGGCTATATCTGCGTTAACCGTGATGTGTTCCACTTCTTTGTGTGCCAGGTCGGAGGCGAATGCGGCGCGAAGCTCTGCAACCGTCGAAGCAGCGTCCCCCGAGTCGACGATGAAGCAGATGTCGTTTCCCGATGACGACTGCGAGATGAGCAGGACGTTGGCTTGCGCGCTGGCTGCGGCGGTGAAAGTTTTGGCCGCAACGCCGGGCAAGCCGACAATGCCTCGCCCGCCGACCGTAATCAAAGTCACGTTGCTCATCGCCGTGATCGCTTTTACGCCTCGCTTGGTTGGGTGGCCCGTCTCTGTAATCTTGGTGCCATTTCGCTCCGGCAAAAAGCTGTTGCGAATCCAGACCGGAATTCCCGCTTCGGAAACTGGGCGCAGCGTTTTCGGATGCAGAACTTTCGCACCGAAGTAGGCCAGCTCCGCCGCTTCGTTGTAAGAGATTTCCTGGAGCGTGCGCGCTTCAGGGACCAGCTGGGGATCGGCTGTCAACACGCCTTCAACATCTGTCCAGATAATGATTTCTTTCGCGTCCAGCGCCGCTCCGAGGATCGTTGCGGAATAATCCGAACCGCCACGCCCCAACGTCGTCAACTTTCCATCCACAGTCGCGCCGATGTAACCAGTCACGACCGGCACTGACCGTTCAACCAGCAACGGAGCCAACCTCGCAGTAGCGCGCTGGCGTGTTTCCGCCATAAATGGTTCGGCCCGACCCGAATGGTTGTCTGTAACGATCAGCTCAGTCGCTTCGACGGCCACTGCATTGAGTCCTAATTCACGCAGCGCACTCGCAAGTAACCGAGCCGAGAGGCGTTCACCCGCGCTTGAGATAGCATCGAGCGTGCGCGGAGTGAGCTCATGCAAGAGTGCTGTGCCCCGGCAGAGGCTCGTCACCTCTTCGATGATTGCCTTCAATTCAACTGCCAACTGTGCGCGTGTATCTCCATCGCCGACCAGAATCTCAATCGCCCCCTGATGTTGCTCACGAAGTGCCTCAGCGAGATTGCCGGCTGCGCCCATGTCGCCCCTCGCCGAGGCTTGCGCGGCTTCAATGAGACGATTGGTTACGCCGCCCATCGCTGAGACGACCGCTACGACCGAGCCCTCAGCCGCCGCTCGCGCGACGATGTCTGCCGCGCGGCGTATACAATCAACATTACCGACGGACGTGCCGCCGAATTTCATCACCTGTAGGTTTCCGTTCATCAGCTAATTGCTTCCTTCAGAAAGTCACTCGGGGTTTCACTTGGGGATTCACTCGGGGATGCACGCCGGCTCGTTGCGAGGTCAATGTCTTGCTCGCCGAAAATCGGCGCGACTCCATCGTGGTCTAGTTTGTATTCAACGGAATCCACCAGCGCGCGCCAGCTCGCTTCGACAATATTTGCAGACACACCAACAGTGCCCCACTGCGCGTGCGCGTCACCTGAACAAATCAGCACCCGCACTAAACTCGCAGAGCCTGACAAATTGCTCGTGATGACGCGCACTTTGTAATCAACCAGATGCATCTCGGCGAGCGACGGATAAAACGTTTGCAGGGCGCAACGCAAAGCGTTATCCAGGGCGTTGACCGGACCATTGCCGCTGGCCGCCGTATGTTCGACGCGGTTGCCCACCTTGACCTTCACTGTTGCTTCGCTCATCGGCATCAGGGCTCCGCGGTGTTCGTCAATCACGCGAAAGCCAAGCAGCTCGAAATATGGTTGACGCGTGCCCCGCAGCTTGGATACCAGCAACTCAAAGCTCGCCTCCGCTGCCTCAAACTCGTAACCGTTGTGCTCCAACCGCTTCAACTCGTCGAGCACACGTTGTTCATCACTGAGTTCAACTCCAAATTCCCGCGCCTTGGCAAGCAGATTCGCCCGCCCCGCAAGATCAGAGACCAGTATGCGCCGCCGGTTGCCGACTGTTTCGGGAGCGATGTGTTCGTAAGTCACCGGATTTCGTTCAACAGCCGACACGTGAACGCCACCTTTATGCGCGAACGCACTGTCGCCGACGAAAGCCGCGTGTGAATCGAGCGACAGATTCGCGATCTCGCTCACGAAGCGCGACGTCTCGCGCAGTCTCTTCAAACGCTCGGGGCCCAGGACAACGCGACCGAGTTTCAACTCCAAATTGGGAATCACGGCGCAGAGGTTCGCGTTGCCGCACCGCTCCCCGTAACCGTTAATGGTCCCTTGCACGTGCACCGCGCCGGCGGAAACCGCGGCAAGAGTGTTTGCAACTGCGAGTTCGCCATCGTTGTGGCAATGTATTCCGAGCGGCACATCTATCTGCTCTATCACTTCGCGCGTCACGCGCGCGACTGTCTCCGGCAGACTGCCGCCGTTGGTGTCACACAGCACGATTCGATGGGGGCCTCCGGCGGCAGCAGCACGCAAAGTAGCGAGCGCATAGTCAGCATCTGTTTTGTAGCCGTCAAAGAAGTGCTCCGCGTCATAAACCAAACAAGCCACGCGGGCTGACAGATAGCGCACCGTGTCTTCGATGATTTCCAGGTTCTCTTCGGGACTGAGCCGCAGCGCGGCTGTGACATGCAACAGCCAGGACTTGCCGAAGATCGTAATCACGGGCGTTTCCGCTCTGAGTAGCGACTGAATGCTTGGATCGTCGTCGCACGTAAGCGTGTGACGGCGTGTCGCCCCGAATGCGGCAACGCGTGCGTGCGTCAACTTCAACGCGCGAGCGCGCTCGAAGAAAGCCATGTCGCGTGGATTCGAGCCGGGCCAACCTCCTTCAATGAAGTCCACTCCAAACGCATCGAGTTGTTCGGCGACGCGACACTTATCTTCAACAGAAAAGTTGACGCCCTCGCCTTGCGACCCGTCGCGTAGGGTTGTGTCGTAGATTTCTATTCGGTCAGTCATAGCGTCTTTCATCAATCGTCCGCCGGCCCAGCCCGCAAACTAACAGTTTGCGTTACAACAACCGGTTTACCGTCTCGCCATCAGTCATCGCACCCAAACTACTACTCGAAACAAGTCTGGCGTATTTCGCCAGGACTCCACGTGTGTACCGCGGCGCGCGCGGGCGCCACATCGCCCGGCGGCGTTGCAACTCTTCCGCGGATATGTTGAGTTGCAGCAACCGCGTTTCGGCATCAATCGTTATCGAGTCTCCTTCTTCCACGAGGGCAATCGTGCCACCCACCGCAGCCTCCGGTGCGACATGTCCGACCACTAGGCCATAGGTGCCGCCGGAGAATCGTCCATCGGTGATTAGTGCGACCGCGTCGCCCAGTCCGGCGCCGATGATGGCGGAAGTCGGAGCGAGCATCTCGCGCATCCCCGGACCACCCCGCGGCCCTTCATAACGAATTACAACGACAGCACCCGGCTCGATTTCCCCAGACAAAATCACCGGCAGACAGCTTTCCTCGGAGTCGAATACTCGCGCCGGGCCCGTGAATCTCGGATCTTTTACGCCCGTAATTTTCGCCACAGCGCCCTCAGTCGCGAGATTCCCCTTGAGGATAGCCAGGTGGCCCTGCGGATAGAGCGGATTGGACCATGGACGAATCACGTCCTGCCCGCCAGGATCGGCGCGTGGCTCACTCGGCACATCTTTGAGTACCTCGGCTACGGTCTGCCCCGTGATGGTCAGCGAATCGCCGTGCAGTCTGTCATGCGCCAACAGCATCTTCATTACTTGCGGGATGCCTCCCGCGCGGTGCAGGTCGGTAGTAACGTAACGGCCCGAAGGTTTCATATCGCAAAGTACCGGAACGCGCGCACGAATCGTTTCGAAGTCGTCGATCGTCAAAGCCACACGGGCGGCATGCGAAATTGCCAGCAAGTGCAATACGGCGTTCGTCGAACCGCCGACTGCCATCACGACCGCAATCGCGTTCTCAAAAGCCTTTCTGGAGAGAATGTCACGCGGCAAAATTCCCTTATGAATCGCTGCGGCCAGGACTTCGGCGGAGCGTGCCGAGCTCTCAGCTTTTTCTGCATCCTCGGCCGCCATCGTCGAAGAAAAGGGAAGGCTCAGGCCCATCGCTTCAATGGCCGACGACATCGTGTTTGCCGTGAACATTCCGGCGCAGGAACCAGCTCCGGGACAAGCGCGGCGCTCGACTTCCAATAGCTCATTCGCGTCGATGCGATGCGCCGAGTATTGCCCCACGGCTTCAAACACGCTTACAACATTTAGATCGCGGCCATCGTAGTGTCCCGGTTTGATCGTGCCGCCATAGACAAAAATAGATGGAATATTCATACGCGCAATAGCGATCATTGCGCCCGGCATGTTTTTGTCACAACCGCCAATGGCTATCACACCATCTACACTCTGGGCCTGGCAGACTGTCTCAATCGAGTCGGCAATGACCTCGCGAGAAACCAGGCTGTACTTCATTCCCTCCGTACCCATCGAGATGCCATCGCTAACGGTAATGGTGCCGAAGACTTGAGGCATAGTTCCGGCCTCGCGCAGGGCGGCGATGGCGCGGGCCGCCAGATCATTCAAGCCCATATTGCATGGCGTAATAGTGCTGTAACCATTCGCCACTCCAACAATGGGTTTTTCAAAGTCGGCATCCCTGAAACCCAGCGCGCGCAGCATGGCGCGGTTGGGACTCCGCTCGGCGCCGCACGTAATCACGCTACTTCGATGGTTGTCGCTCACTTGTTTGTGATCCTCCATAGTCAGCCAGACAATGGACACGAGTTAATCAGCCACAGATGAACGCGGATAAAACCGATTAAGAAATACGGCGTCTAATCAGTGGTCATCTGTAGCTCGTTCGCTAATCTTTCTGTTTGCGACCCAGCGCCGTGGCCCGCTGAAATGCCGCCCAGACTGCCTTCGAGAGCACTGTTCGCAAGCCGCCCTTCTCCATCTGATAGATCGCTTCAGCCGATGTGCCACCGGGTGAAGTGACCATGTTGCGCAGTTCCGCCGGATGCTTGCGCGATTCCCGCGCGAAGAGCACGCTGCCGAGCATCGTTTGCAAGACGAGTTCCTGTGCCACGTGTCGCGAGAACCCCATATGCACGCCGGCATCGATGAGTGCCTCCATCACCAGGAACGTGAAGGTCGGACCGGTCGCCGACAGCGCCGTCGCCATATCAATCATCTTTTCCTCTTCGACGTGCAATTCCCGCCCCAGCGCCCTGAAGATCGTGTGTATCTGCGCCTGCTGCACTTCGCTGACCTCAGGTGTCGCCGTCCAAACCGTCATTCCCTGCCCGATTTGCGCGGGCGTGTTCGGCATGGCCCGCACTATCGATTTATGTTGCAGGTTGTCGACGATCGTGTCTATCCGCGCGCCTGCCACGATGGAGATTATCAACTGGTCTTGCCGGACTGCCTTTTTAAGCTCGCCAAGTATCGCACCCAGGCGTTGCGGCTTGACGGTCAGAATAATGATCGAACATGTTGCCTCCCGCGTTCGGGCACTGGCTGACGAATGCCCAATGGTTACCGCTTCGCGATTGCTTTCCACCAGGCGAATACCATATTTCACTTGTAGTTCTTCGCGCCGTTCATTACGCGGATGACTGCCCACTACCTGCGCGGGTTTGACCAGATTATTTTTGAGCAGACCGGCGATGATCGCTTCGGCCATCGCACCGCAGCCGATGAACGACAATTGCACCCTTTCTAGCGCGCCGGCTTTATTCACAAAAGTTTACATGTCCCTTCAGCTCGATCTTCAATTCCTGTGTTCCCTTCTTACTGTTTGCAGTGCGGCAACTAAGCACTGACAAGTCAGCACGCTCCAACAACAATCAGCCTGTCTTGCAGTGTTTGAAGGATCGCTCTCCTTCGACATAACTAGCGACCGTCTGACCGTTTCCGATCAGCTTATATTTATAAGTAGTCAGGCCTTCAAGGCCAACCGGACCGCGTGCGTGTAGTCTGCCCATGCTGATGCCCAGCTCCGCGCCGAAGCCGTAGCGAAAGCCGTCGGCAAAGCGCGTCGAAGCGTTGTGATAGATGCCGGCCGCATCAACTCGGTGCATAAAATGTGTCGCCGCCTCCCTATCCTCGGTGATGATGGCTTCCGTGTGGCCGGAGCCGTAGCGATCGATGTGCTCAATCGCTTCCTGAATACTGCCAACGATCTTGATCGAGATAATCAGATCGGAATATTCGGTCGCCCAATCGTTCTCGTTAGCGGGAACAACGCTTCGCGCCGGTTCCAACTTGATGGTGCCCGGGCAACCGCGCACCTCGACCCCGGCGGCTTGAAACCGCGTAATCAGATTCGGCAAGAAGAGGCCCGCTACCTCTTTATGGACCAACAGTGTTTCCATCGCGTTACAGGCTGCCGGATATTGCACCTTCGCGTCGAAAGCGATATTCAGCGCCTTGGGGAGATCAGCGGCGCGATCGACGTAGACGTGACAGATCCCCTCACCGTGGCCGAGCACCGGAATCCGGCTGTGCTCGGCGACATAGCGCACGAACTCGCGCGATCCTCGCGCAATTATTACGTCAATCTCACGGGGAAGTGAGAGCATCTCGTCGACGTCAGCGCGCGCGTATAGCAAGTTGATCGCGTCGGCCGGGATATCAAAGAAATGCATGAGCGCGTCGCTCCAGATCGAGGCGAGCGCCTGATTGCTGTGCAGAGCTTCCGCTCCGCCTTTAAGAATTACGGCATTACCTGACTTCAGTGCCAGCGCGGCAATCTGCGGAATGATTTCGGGTCGTGCTTCAAACACAATGCCGATCACACCAATCGGGCACGACTCTTTATACAGCGTCAACCCGTCATCCAACTCAGTGACCGCAAGCTGGCGATCCAGCGGGTCAGCCAGGGCCGCCACTTCACGGACGCCGGCGACCATTTGCGCGATTCCGCGCTCGCTCATTCCCAAACGTTCAAACAGCGCCCGCGACATTCGTCCCGCTTCCAGGGCACAAATGGCATCTTCGCAGTCGCGCTGATTAGCCACGAGGATCTCTAATTTGCGCTCCTCAATCGCATAGGCAGCGGCCTTTAACGCAGCGTCGCGCCGCTCGCCGGGAATTGCCGCCAGCAGGCGCGCCGCCGCCTTTGCGCGCCGGGCCACTTCGGCGACGTTCAATGGCGCAACTGCTTCTGCGACCTGATTCATCTCTGCTCCGACAACACCATGTTGTCCCGGATCACCAGCACGCGGGCGGGCGCTTTCGCCGGGTGCGGCAGGGACGTTACCTCACGGCACTCGATCAATGCCGCTACCTGTTCGCTTGTGCAATTGATGATGCCGCGCGCGAACTCGCGTCCCTCGCAATCGGCTATGCTCACCACATCCTGCGGCTCAAACCGCCGCTCTACGCGCACGACGCCCGAAGAGAGCAAGCTCGCTTTGCCTCCCATGATTGCCTCGCGCGCCCCCTCATTAACGATCACGCGGTCGCGCACGCCCGCTGCATATGTAATCCAGCGGCGTTTGCCGGCCATCCGCGAAGTTGAAATGAACATCGTCCCAATTTTGCTCGCCTGCAACAATGCGGTCCAAAATCTCAGGCGTCTTTCCATTGGCAATGACACAAACTCCTCCCGCTTGCATCGCGATCTGCGCAGCCTCCAACTTCGTCAACATCCCGCCGCGCCCGCCGGCAGACGGTCCCTCGGCAGCTGCTTTCAATTCGTCCGTGATTTCTTCGACCAGCAAAATAGGCACTGCTTCCTTATCGTCAGCAGTTTCTCCATCGTGCGTCGCAGGTTCGTGTACCGCCTCCACTCGGTGAAGTCGTCTTCAGTCAACAATACCTGCGCGATACTCACTTCATGCACACGAAACAACCGCTCGTAGGCGTGCATCAACAAGCTTTGTCCAACAGCAGCGCACGCCTGTCGCATAACCAGATCCTTCAGCCTGGACGAGTGCAGGCCCAACCGCCCTGCGCCCAACCCGACGGCACCCGAAGAAACCAGCACAACCTGACGGTCGCCCCTTTTCAGCGTGGCTATCGAGCGCAACAGCGGCTCAATGTGCTCAAGGCAACCTCGCCATCTGTCCCGGTGACAATGCTTATGCCAACCTTGACAACTACGCGTTGCGCGGCGCGCAAACCTCTCTGCCGTTCACCCTGTTTTGTCATCAGTCATTGCGGTACTTGTGGACCGCATCTTCATCGTTCAGCACGCTCTGAAGTAACTCGCGGTTAATTTGATCCGGCTGAGAATCAATTCGATGAAGCCAGTCCTGGTAGCGCTGGTCACGCCCGGAGGTGGCCGCGAAGAAGACGCGCTGAATCTCGTCAGTCACCGGCCCCGGCGTCCCATTGCCTATCGTAGCTCCATCAACTTCACGTATCGGCGTCACTTCCGCGGCCGTACCCGTAAAAAACGCTTCGGCGGCGGAAAGTAAATCTTCCATGTGAAGCGCTCTCACCTCTACGCGGTAACCAAGATCGCGCGCAATTCGCAGCACTGCGTCGCGCGTGATGCCGAGCAGGATTGAGTGGCGCTCGTCGTTAGTCAGCAACTGCCCGTCGCGCACGATGAAAAGATTTTCACCCGAGCCTTCAGCCAAGTGCCCCTCCGCATCCAGGAGTAACGCCTCGGCATAGCCACGGCTGACGGCGTCACGCACGGCAAGCATTGAATTCAGATACTGCCCGCATGCTTTTGCTGTCGTCGGCATCATCCGCGACTCAAATTTCCGCCAGGGAGAGACGGTTACGCGCACGCCCTGCTTCAGTCCTTCCGCGCCAAGGTAAGGCGCCCACAGCCAGGCAAGAATGACAACCTCGACGGGATTATCTCCCGGATGCACACCGAGGTTGCCACTCCCGAGGTAACAGATGGGGCGAACGTAGCAACTGCGGAAATTGTTCAGCCGAACGATATCGTTGACGCCGTTTGTAAGCTCTTCACGAGTGTATGGGATTGTTATCCCGTAGATCTCCGCAGATGAATAAAGCCGGTCAAGATGTGCGTCAAGACGAAAGACAGCAGGCCCGTCACTTGTTTCGTAACAACGCATGCCTTCAAAGACACCGCTGCCGTAATGTAGCGCGTGCGCCGACACATGCGTGGTGGCGTTGTGCCATGGAATCACACGACCATCCATCCATACCCATTTAGATTCTTCAAAAGTCACGCCGTTTCCTCCCAAACTTCCCAACTCGCTGAAGCGCACTTGTCAGCACCGCTCTCGTCAAAACCAGGCGCGTAAGCGACTGGAACTGTAATCCGCGGACGTTCGGCCAGGGAAACGACCCGATCGCTAACGCTCCTGGTTCTGACAAGAGCATCACAAACTGAAGTTCGACCCTCAAACAGCCCAGAGAGATTGGTCTGGATCGTAGTGGAGTGATCGGTCGGCCCCGTCGAGCCAGTCGGTCCGGGCGGGAGCGCAAATGTCGAGTGCGACAGTGTCTTCGAGCGCTTCAGACGAATGCTCGACTCCCTGTGGAATCTGCAGCAACTGGTTCGTCGTGACCGTCACGTCGCCTCTCGGCAGGTGGAAGCGCCAGCTACCGCTGAGCACCAGGATCATCTCTTCGTTCTCGTGACTGTGAGGGAGCGTGATAGCGCCCTCTTTAACCTCGACCCGCGCCACAGTGATGCTTTCACCTATAGCAACTTTTCTCCGATAGAGGTCCGTTATCTCTTCTGCTTTCAACCGATCCCAATCAAATAAACCCATTTTTTACCTTCCTCAATTCCTGGTCCTAGTTTTTGGCCTTATCAACGAGCCGCCCGGCGTTCAGCCAAGGCATCATCTCGCGAAGCTTGGCACCGACGCGCTCGATCTGATGTTCCCGGGTCTTCCCTTCGAGTTCCTTAAAGAGCCCGCGCCCTTGACTGTTCTCTTTCATCCATTCGTTAGCGAATACGCCAGATTGAATTTCCGCAAGCAGACTTTTCATGCGTCGCTTTGTCTCGTCGTTAATGACAACGGGACCACGCGTCATGTCTCCATACTGAGCGGTGTTGGAGATGGAGTAGCGCATCTCCGAGATACCACCTTCATAAACGAGGTCAACGATCAACTTCATTTCATGCAGGCACTCGAAGTACGCCATTTCGGGCGAGTACCCGGCTTCGACGAGCGTTTCAAAACCGGCTTTGATGAGCGACGTTAACCCGCCGCAAAGCACCGCCTGTTCACCGAAGAGATCCGTTTCCGTTTCTTCGCGAAAGTTGGTTTCGATTATACCCGCACGTCCTCCGCCGATAGCTGAGGCGTAAGCCAGCCCGACTTGCTTGGTTTTGCCAGTGGGGTCCTGATGAACGGCGAGCAGACAGGGCACACCAGCGCCCTTGCTGTACTCATGCCGCACAAGATGTCCCGGCCCCTTCGGCGCGACCATAAAGACATTGACGTCCGCAGGAGGCTTGATAAACCCGTAGTGAATGGAGAAACCATGCGAGAAAGCCAGATACTTTCCCGGCGTCATCGACTCGGCGATTTCACGCGCATACACGTCCGGCGCCTGTTCATCCGGCACGAGCATCATCACGATGTCGGCTTCGGCGGCCGCCTCCGCTACGGGGCGGACCCGTAAGCCCGACTCCGCAGCCTTTACGCGTGAGGGACTGTCTGGTCGTAGCCCGACACTCACATTACAACCTGATTCGCGCAGGTTGTTGGATTGGGCGAACCCTTGACTGCCATAACCGATTACGGCTATCCGCTTCTCTCGCAACACGTTCAGATCGGCGTCTCGATCGTAAAAAACTTTCATTGTGTGATCCTCTCAAAATGGATTCCGCGAAACCTGCTCTGTTTCCACCGTCGCTGTGCCGTCGGCCCTGGACAGCCGGCCGATAGCGATGCAGCCCGTGCGTGTGACGTCGCGTATGCCGAGCGGTCGCAGCAGCTCTATGAACGCTTCAACCTTCTCCTTGTTACCTGAAGCCTCGATGATCATTCCCGTTTGTGAAATGTCCACCACTTTGGCGCGAAAGATCGCCACCAGGCTCAGCACCTCCTGGCGCATCGCCCCCGGAATGGCTTTCACATCGATCAGCGCCATCTCGCGTTCGATGTGTGGCTGCGTGGTGACGTCCTGCACTTCGCGTACGCGCGCCAGCCGTGCACACTGTTTGACAATCTGCTCAATGGTGCGGTCCTCGCCTCTCGTCACTACAGTCACGCGCGACCAATTGGGGTCGGGCGTTTGCCCTACCGACACCGTCTCAATGTTGAAACCACGCGCGCTGAATAAGCCAACGATGCGCGAGAGCTCGCCCGGCTGGTCAGCAACGACTATGGAAAGGGTATGACGCATGGTAATTTTCGATTGCCAATTGCCGATTGCCGATTGAGAAACAAAATCCAAACTGATTATGATCGAAGGAATCTTCAATCGCCGCTTGTGTTTTAAATCGGCAATCGGCAATTGAAAATGGTTAGACTCCTTCGCTGTGCACGATCATGTCGCGCGAGTTTCCTCCCGCTGGCACAATCGGGAACACGTTCTCTTCCTTAGAAACCACGATATCCATCACCGCAACTCCCTTATGTGACAAACCGGCCGAAAGCGCGTCGGATAATTCTTCCGGCCGCGTTGCCCTCACGCCGAACGCTCCGTAGGCCTCGGCTAGTTTGACGAAATCGGGAGACACTGATAGGTCAACCTCCGAGTAGGCGCGCTCGTAAAACATCTCCTGCCATTGCCGCACCATCCCGAGGTAACCATTATTCATAATCAGGACTTTGATCGGCAGGTCATACTGCACAGCCGTCGCCAACTCCTGGTTGGTCATCTGGAAACCACCATCCCCCACCACCGCGACTACCATCTGATCGCCGAGCACTAACTGCGCACCGATGGCCGCGGGAACGCCGTAACCCATCGCGCCCAAGCCGCCGCTGGTGATCCATTGGCGCGACCTCTTAAAAGGATAAAACTGCGCGGCCCACATCTGGTGTTGCCCGACGTCGGTGGCGATGAGCGCGTCTCCGTTCGTCAAGCGGTGCAACTCACGAATTACGGTCTGCGGTTTGATGTGATCGCCTGAGCCTGTGAAACGTAGCGGTTGCTCGCGCTGCCATTCGCGTATACGTTCCCACCAAACCGCCCGACGCTTAACGCTCTTGTCGATTTGGAGTTGGCCTTGGTTCTTGATTTCCGTTTGCAAGGCGCAGAGGGCTTCGCGCGCATCGGCGACCAAGGACATTTCCGGCGCTCGATTCTTGCCCACGTTTGCCGGATCGATATCGATGTGAATAACCCGCGCCTGCGGTGCGAAGGTTGCGAGTTTTCCGGTGACGCGGTCGTCGAAGCGCACGCCCACGGCAATCAGAAGATCGCTTTCAGCGACGGCCATATTCGCTGCGTACGTGCCGTGCATGCCCAGCATGTTTAGGCAAAGCGGATGCACCGAAGGAAAACCACCCAGTCCCATCAGCGTTGGCGTGACTGGCAACTGCAAATCTTCGGCTAAAGCAAGGAGCGCTTCGGCCGCGCCGGAATTCACGATGCCTCCACCGACGTACATTACGGGGCGCTCCCCTTTCATGATCGCCACGCAGGCTTCAGCAACGGCCCTAGGGTCGGGCGGCCGCTTGCGCTCCACCAACGGAAAGCTGATGCTCTTTAAGCTTGAATATAAAGTTCGCGCAGCTGACACGTCTTTCGGGATGTCGATTACGATCGGCCCAGGCCGGCCCGTGCGCGCCAGGTGAAAACTTTCGTGAACTACCGCCGCCAGATCCCGGACGTCGCGCACCAGGTAGTTGTGCTTGACGCAGGAGCGCGTGATACCCACCGTATCAACTTCCTGAAAGGCGTCCGTGCCGATAAGCGGGGTCGGTACCTGGCCGGTGATGACCACTATTGGGGTCGAATCCAGGTAAGCATTGGCGATGCCGGTCATCGCATTGGTGGCGCCCGGCCCAGAGGTAACGAGCGCAACCCCGACGCGGCCTGAGGCTCGAGCATAACCTTCAGCCATGTGGACCGCGCCTTGTTCGTGGCGCACGAGATAATGGGTAACGCGATCTCGCACGCGCCACAGCTCGTCATAGATATGCAGGACGGCTCCACCGGGATAACCGAAGATCGAATCCACGCCCTCGTGCAGAAGTGCGTTGATCAGAATCTCCGCCCCGCGCGGCTCTGGTATAGCGTCGCTCAGCGGGAGTGCAGGGGTTGTTAGCGTTTGTGGCTGTGCGCTCATGTGGTTCCTTTGAAATCTCAACTCCATCGGCCAGTACACCTGCCTTGGTAGATGGGCTGGTCCTTGCTTACGGTAGCGTCGTTTCTCCCATCAAGTACTTATCGACGCCTTTCGCGGCCCGGCGCCCGTCAGCAATCGCCCAAACAACCAGCGACTGGCCCCGCGCCATGTCGCCGGCGGCAAACACTTTTGGCACGCTCGTCGTCTTGTCCTCGTCAACCGCGACGTTGCCGCGCTCATCGACCAACACGCCGAGCTGAGACAGCAGCCCGTCCATCTCCGGCCCCAGGAAACCCATGGCTAGCAGGATCAGTTGCGCGGGCCACTCCCTTTCTGTGCCAAGAATCTCTCGCGGCCCGAGGTGCGCGTTGTCACGCTTGCACCATTCGATTTGTACCGTCTGAACGCCGCGCACGCTGCTATTGTCGTCACTAATAAAACGCTGGCTCATGAGGCAATAGGTGCGCGGGTCTTGACCAAAAACGGCGGCCGCCTCTTCCTGGCCGTAATCCAGGCGATAAACTTTGGGCCACTGCGGCCATGGATTGTCCGGGGCGCGCTCGTCAGGTGGTTTCGACAAAATCTCAAATTGGACCAGACTCCTACAACCATGCCTCAAGGCGGTGCCCACACAATCCGTGCCCGTGTCGCCGCCGCCAATGACGATCACGTCTTTGTCTTTCGCCGAGAGATAGCGTCCATCCTGGTGATTGCTGTCCAGCAGACTCTTGGTGTTGCTGTGCAGGAACTCCATCGCATAATGAATTCCCGTTAAGCCGCGGCCGTCGAGGATCAAATCGCGCGGGCGTGTCGCGCCGCCGCAGAGAACAACTGCGTCGAAGTATTTCATTAGGCGATCGGCCGGATAGTCGTACCCGACATGCGTGTTCGTGACCAACCGGATGCCCTCGGCGGCCATCAGATCGGTGCGCCGCTCAACCATCGTCTTCTCCAGCTTCATATTGGGAATGCCGTACATCAACAGTCCACCGACCCGGTCGGCTCTTTCGAAGACGGTCACCCAATGACCAGCGCGGTTAAGTTGCGCGGCGCATGCGAGGCCGGCCGGGCCAGAACCGATCACGGCGATCTCTTTGCCCGTACGCACAGACGGAGGTTCGGGAAGAATCCAGCCCGCCTCAAAACCTCTGTCAATAATCGCTTGCTCAATCGCCTTGATCGTGACCGGGTTATCACTGATACCTAGCACGCACGAACCTTCGCATGGCGCGGGACAAACCCGGCCCGTAAATTCGGGAAAGTTGTTGGTGTGATGAAGGCGACTCAGCGCTTCGCGCCAAAGGCCCCTGTAGACCAGATCGTTCCACTCCGGAATCAAATTGTTTATAGGACATCCGGAAGCCGCCCCACCTATCATTTGGCCGGTATGGCAAAACGGTACGCCACAATCCATACAGCGAGCGCCTTGTTCGCGTAGGGCCTCGTCAGGAGAGTGCAGATGGAACTCCTGCCAGTCGGAGATACGCTCCGCTGGTGGCCGGACGACCGGAAGCGTCCGGGTGTATTCCATGAATCCTGTAGGTTTGCCCATAAATTATTGCCGATTGCCAATTGCCGATTTTTTAAAAAACTCTCATCCTCTTCGGAGCATTTCATTTGCCGACGACAACGCTCGTCCACTAGCTGCCAATTGCCAATCGGCACCTGGCAATCGAAAATGTCTTCACTGCCCGGCGGCGCGGGCTAAAACGTGTGAGTTCAATTCAAACGCAGCCATCTCCGCTCGTTCATGCGTCATGCCGCTTTCCCTCAATTGCTTCTGCGCATCGAGCACCCGCTTGTAGTCGTTCGGCATGACGCGCACAAACTTCGGCAGCCACGCATCCCACGAAAGCAGCACCTCAGTTGCGCGGCTGCTGCCCGTGTACTCGGCGTGGTGGAAGACCATGTTCTTGATCGACTCCACCTCTTCCGCATATTCCGCATCTTCCAGGCTCGTTAGTTGCACCATCGCTTTATTACAGCGCGTCGCAAAATCGCCTCTTTCATCGAGCACGTAGGCGATCCCTCCGGACATCCCCGCGGCAAAGTTGCGGCCGGTTTGGCCCAGCACCACTACGCGACCCCCAGTCATATATTCACATCCGTGATCGCCCAGCGCCTCGACCACTGCGTAGACTCCGCTGTTGCGCACACAAAACCTCTCACCTGCGACGCCACCGATGTAGGCTTCTCCGCCGGTCGCGCCGTAAAAGGCCACATTGCCGATGATCACGTTTTCTTGCGCGCTGAATGTGGCTTCGCGTGGTGGATAGACAACGATCTTCCCGCCAGATAGTCCTTTGCCGACATAGTCGTTTGCATCGCCTTCGAGTTTGAGTGTCACTCCACGCGGCACAAACGCACCGAAACTCTGGCCAGCCGAGCCTTTGAATGAGAGTTGAATGGTGTCGGCGGGCAGACCTTCCGCGCCGTAGCGGCGCGTCACTGAACTACCAAGCATCGTGCCGACAGCGCGATTGACGTTACGGATGGGCAGTGTAGCCGAGACCGGGGTGCGGTCTTCGAGTGCCGGCCGGCAGAGTTCCAGCAGTGTCGTGCTGTCGAGTGATTTTTCCAGCCCGTGCTCCTGCGGGATCTGGCAGTAGCGGCCCACCGTCTCGGAAACAGTTGGCTGATAGAGGATGTTTGAAAAGTCGAGACCGCGCGTCTTCCATTGCTCGATGGCCGTCCGCATCTCGATGCATTCGGTCCGACCAATCATTTCATTGATGGTGCGGTAGCCGAGTTGGGCCATTAGCTCCCGCACCTCCTCAGCGATGAAGTGCATGAAGTTGATAACTTGTGCAGGGTCGCCGCTGAACCTGGCTCGCAATTTCGGATCCTGCGTGGCAACGCCAACCGGACACGTGTTCAAGTGGCAGACGCGCATCATGATGCAACCTAAACCCACCAGTGGCGCGGTTGCAAAACCAAACTCTTCCGCTCCCAGCAACGCAGCAACAACTACGTCGCGGCCGGTTTTGAGTTGCCCATCCGTCTCAATTGTGATGCGGCTGCGCAGGTTGTTGAGCAGCAGAGTCTGGTGAGTCTCAGCGAGACCGAGCTCCCATGGCACACCGGCGTGCTTGATGCTGGAAAGCGGTGATGCGCCGGTGCCGCCATCGTAGCCGCTAATCAGCACAACATCGGCATGTGCTTTCGCTACACCCGCTGCTACCGTGCCGACTCCAACTTCAGCCACAAGCTTGACGCTGATGCGTGCCGTCTGATTGGCACTCTTGAGGTCGTAAATCAACTCGGCCAAATCTTCTATGGAATAGATGTCATGATGTGGCGGCGGCGAGATAAGGCCGACGCCAGGGGTCGAATGTCTCACTCTGGCAATCTCCGGGTAGACCTTGTGACCCGGAAGCTGTCCGCCTTCGCCGGGCTTCGCGCCCTGCGCAATCTTAATCTGTAACTCTTCAGCATTGACCAGGTAGTTGCTGGTGACCCCGAAACGTCCCGACGCCACCTGCTTAATTGCACTGTTGCGCGAGTCTCCGTTGTCGTCCGCGAAGTAGCGCGCTGGATCCTCGCCACCTTCGCCCGTGTTGCTCTTGCCCCCAATGCGGTTCATGGCAATGGCCAGAGCTTCGTGCGCTTCTTTGCTAATCGAACCATAAGACATAGCGCCCGTCTTGAAGCGCTTGACTATGTCCGCTACCGGCTCTACCTCTTCGATTGGGACTGGAGACCGCGCCGACTTAAGCTCCATCAATCCACGCAACGTGCACAGCCTGCTTGACTGGTTGTTCACCAACTCGCTGTAATCTTTGAACGCCTGGTAGCTGTTCGAGCGGCAGGCATATTGAAGTTTGTGGATCGTTTCCGGCGTAAAGAGGTGAACCTCCCCTTCCCTTCTCCACTGGTATTCCCCGCCCTCGCTGAGCGTTTGCGCTTGCGCCTGCCGGTCAGGGAAACCCTGCTTATGTCGCAGCTTCACTTCCTCTGCAACCACATCGAGGCCAATGCCGCCGATACGCGAAGGCGTCCAGGTGAAGTAGCGATCGACGAAATCTTCGTTGAGCCCAATAGCTTCGAAAACCTGCGCGCCACAATAGCTCTGAATTGTCGAGATCCCCATCTTCGAGATGACCTTGACAATGCCCTTGTTAATCGCCTTGATGTAGTTAGCAATCGCCGTGTCGAAATCGATGCCGGTTAACAGTCCACGCGCAATCATGTCTCGCAATGTCTCGAAGGTCAGATACGGATTGATCGCTGCCGCACCGTAGCCCAGCAACAAGGCAAAGTGATGTACCTCGCGAGGCTCCCCGCTTTCGATCACAAAACCGACCTGAGTGCGCGTGCCCTGGCGAATCAAGTGGTGATGAACGCCGGCCACTGCGAGCAAGGCCGGAATCGGAGCCTGCTCATGTGTGGCCCCACGATCGGAAAGGATGATGATGCCGAAGCCGCGGTTAATCGCCGCGTTCGACTGCCGACAGAGTTCATCAAGCGCGCTCTCCAAACCACGACCACCGGCACTCACTTCAAAGAGCATGGGCAGAGTGATCGATTGGAACTTCGAATTACCCACGCGAATGTCCGGGTCAGCCAGGTGTCGCAGCTTTTCCAGTTCCTCGTTAGTGAGAATTGGGGACCGCAGCTTGATTTGCCACGCACACTCCGGCGTCGGCTCCAACATATTCGCTTCGGGGCCGATGCTTGTGTCGGTCGACATGATTAGCTCTTCGCGGATTGCATCGACCGGCGGGTTAGTTATCTGTGCGAATAGCTGCTTGAAATAGTTGTAGAGCAACTGGGGCCGCTCGGAGAGCACGGCGATCGGCGTGTCAGAGCCCATCGAGCCGATTGCTTCATTGCCATCGGTGGCCATCGGCGCGATGAGAAGTTTGAGTTCTTCATTTGTGTAACCGAAAGCCTGCTGGCGTTGCAGCACGGTCAAATGATCCGGTTCAGGCGGCACAGGCGGGCTCGGCAGTTCATCCAATTTGACCACGTTGTCTTTAAGCCATTGTCCGTATGGATGCTCAGTCGCGACCTGGAGCTTTAGTTCGTCGTCGTCAACAATCCGGCCCGCTTCAGTATCAACCAGAAACATGCGGCCTGGTTGCAGTCGGCCCTTTGAGAGGACGTTTTCAGGAGGGATATCCAGCACTCCCACTTCGGAGGCCATCACCACCAGATCATCCTTCGTTACGCAGTAACGAGACGGCCTCAAACCATTACGATCCAAAACGGCGCCGATGCGGATTCCATCGGTGAATGCGATAGAGGCCGGTCCGTCCCACGGCTCCATCAGCAAGGAGTGATACTCGTAGAACGAACGCTTCTCTTCGCTCATCGACCCGCGCAGCGACTCGTGATCCCCCCAGGGCTCGGGAATCATCATCATGATTGCGTGTGGCAAAGAGCGGCCCGTGAGCGTCAGCATCTCCAGAGCGTTATCAAACATGGCTGAGTCGCTGCCGTCGGTGTCAATGACCGGAAGAATCTTGTGGATCTCAGTACCGAAAAACTTAGATTCAAATTTGCTTTCGCGAGCCCGCATCCAGTTGATGTTGCCGCGTAAGGTGTTGATTTCGCCGTTGTGGGCTATGTAGCGGTAGGGATGAGCACGGGCCCAACTGGGAAACGTGTTGGTGCTGAAACGCGAGTGAACCAAGGCCAATGCCGATTGCACAGAGGAATCGCACAGGTCAGGGTAAAACAGCGATAGCTGATCGGCGGTCAACATTCCCTTGTAGACAATTGTCCGGCAGGAGAGACTCGGGATGTAGAACATGCCGCGCTCGTGGATGCCGCGCTTGGCCGCTTTGCTAATCCGCTTGCGAATTACGCAAAGTTTTCGCTCGAAGGCAGGGTCGTCGGAAAGCGCTTGGCCCCGGCCGATAAAGAGCTGCCGAATGACCGGTTCGGAGTCCTTCGCGGTGAAACCAATAGAGGAGTTATCTGTCGGCACTGCCCGCCAGCCCTGCACAGATTGGCCTTCTTCCTCGACGATCTCTTCAAATAACTTCACGCACTCCGCGCGGCTTTCCTCTTCTGTTGGCAAGAACACCATCCCGACGGCGTATTGACCAGGCGAAGGCAGTTTGATCTTTAGCTTCGCGCATTCGGCGGCAAGAAACACGTGCGGTATCTGCAAGAGGATGCCCGCTCCGTCGCCTGTATTCTTCTCACTACCACACGCGCCGCGATGCTCCAGGTTGAGGAGCACGTGGATAGCTTTTTGGACGATGTCGTGCGACTTGCGCCCCTTGATGTCGACGACGAAACCCGTACCACAGGCATCGTGCTCGTGGCGGGGATCATATAAACCCTGCTTCTTTGGATGGGCCAACTCGGTCATTTCAGGCCATTCAAGTTTCGCGCTCTAAATGCAAGAAAGCCATCAACGTGTTGGTTGATGGCCTGTGCAAGAGTTCCAAGTGTCAGCAACAGGCCACTACGTGGTGTCCTTTGTTACGAGTAGTGAAATAGAAATAAGTGCGGTAACGGTCGCAAGGTCTAGCGCAGCGCGCGGTGAATTTAGTTGAGCGCGAGCCGTCGCAAACGACACTGCCGCCGGTATAGTTTGTTTGCCTGAATTCGTCATACTGATGTTGCGAAGCACCGATGGCCACTGGGCTCAATGCAGTTCGATTACATTGAACCTGCGGCTACAGTTGTTGCTACGGCGTCAGCAATCTACCTCTTTCGTAACCGGTTTGTATAATTGATAATTCTTAGCTGCTCATAAATTTCGCGCTGGCTGCCCCACTTAGTTAATCTGGCTGGCCGTCTTAAATAAAGACGCTACCGCTTCGCCCGGGCCTCCTGGCGCTCCTTTTATGAGCGGGCTGACCTGTCACCGCTCTCCGCGCCCACCGGGCGTAACCGCCCTGAATGAGCAGTCGGTTTTCCGTGGAAGCGGAAGCCACGGTGAGGAAAGCTGTTAACTACTCCTTATACCAGGCCAGATCACTGCTCGCGTGTTCTTAGTTTGTATTCGCCCGTTATAGTGAACTCTTTGACTCGCTGTGCCGTGCCAGTTGCAAATCCGTCGTGGTCATCAAACCATTCGTAGCGCGGAGTGAAGGCCAGTCGCTTTGTAGGCGCGTAACGAAGGTAGGCGGCCACGCCTTGCCAACGAATTTTGCCGCCGGAAGTTAGCGTGTCGATCGCGTAATCGTAGTTGCCCATTACGGACCACTTATCGTTGAAGCTGTAGATGACGATCGTGTAGGAGAGGTGACGATAGTGACGCCGGTCGTTCGCCTGCTCTGGCCCGGTCGTGTAATTCTGGATGATTGACAGCTTTGGCGTAGGTGTAAGCGTAAGCGATAAGCCGAAAGTCTTGCCGCCGTTGTTTTCTTCTACGTTGTTCCATCCGTTGACCACCGCGCCCGTTAAACTCACCTTGCTGTTGAACGCGTACTTGGCGCGGACACCCGCGTGGTAGTAAGGAATCGCCCAGGCGAAGAGCAGGCCGCGCGAATAATTCCAATTGTCCTTGGTTTCGATTACTTCCGCTCCGTTCCACGTCACGAACTTGCCGACATCAATCTGCAACCCGGAGCCGACCGGTGTGAGATAACTGCCGTAAGCCTGCTGAATTACTTTGTAGGTTTCGCTGCCTCCGGGCTCCGCTGCATGGACTAGATCCGTGGCCGGTCCGTAATCCAGATCAAGCCGGAAACCGACGCGCGAGTTGGAGGGGTCTGGTCTCTTCTCAATGACGATCTCCGCCAGATTGAGCGCGAACTGGTTGTGACGGGTGTCGAAATTGCGCAAGAGGTTTACGCGGCCCGACGGTTTGTTAAAACTGTATCCGTAGTAACCGTCAATGAATCCACTCACCTCAATCTCTTTGAAGAAGTCCAAAACTCCGTTGTGTTTCGGTGGCGTGCGCTGCGTTTCGGGCGTCGCGGTCCCGTTGGTCGCCGGTGCCGCGCCGGCAATAGAGTTCGTCGAATTCTTTTCCTTCTCAACTTCCAGCTTTTCCAAGCGCTCTTCCAGCAGTCTTATGCGGCTGCGCAACTCCACCGTTTCGGCTGTCTCCGTGGACTGGGGCTGCTGAGCGCTAACGGTTGCCCCATTTAGCGCGATTATCAAGAGAGCGCCGATTGTCCCGACGATTGATTTAGCTTCACACATTGTTGTAGTTTGTCTCCATATCGTCTCTCAAAGGACGATGTTAGGGGCCTGCTCGTCCTTGCGCCTCCTAAAGCCAAGACGGGCGGGCCCTATTTATTTTTTAGGTAGTCTGGCGTAAGTCCCAAGCGCGTGCGAATGGTAGTCGTTACCAGACCTGCCTGTTATTACCGCTTGATTCCCGCTTGACCTTACTACCAGTGCTGCTCATGAAAGATTCACGAGTCATCAGACCAGGTATGAATGGACCACTAGATTGCACTGCCTGCCTGACAACTCTTATGCCAACGCCGCGGGAGGCGATGACTTAACGAAGCAAGGAAGTTCTGGCAGAAATCTGCGGCTCGCAGGGTTGACTTGTTGGGTGGGGCAACTATGAGCGAATAACACTTTGGTTAATGTTCAAGATGCCGGCAACAAAATTGTCGCCGGCGCCGGACGCGCATGTGCGTTCTGTGTTCTCGCTGTCCCTGTGGGTGAGTGCGATCCGCGCCTTATTCCTCACAGAGCGCTGAGACCGCTGTGGACGCAAGAGAGGATTCAAACTAGGACGCTACGGGTTTCCAGTTTGGGTGACATCTTTGTGGCAGCAGCGAAAGGTAGTAACAAAAACGTTGCGCTCGTCTAGCTCTAAGATTGGAACGAAGACTGAAATGGCTGATGAAACCTTCATTTCAGCTGGCAGCGAGCAAGGCTCTGGCTCCGGCATAGGGCTTGCTCCTCAAGAAGCTCCATCAGACAACGAATCAGCAGGAGCTAGCCAAGCTTGCTCAAGAGGCGCAGCGAATGGGAAAAAACCGGTTTGTCTGCAGTCGTGCCCCGACGAGCTTCATCAGTTTGTCGTAGCGTTCCAGTAGAAACTCTAACACGCGATCACGACAAACTGGAGGTCTATCTATCGGACTTCGCAGACATGGTGACAAACCAAATCGAGCCACTACCCACACCTCGCTGGCGGACACATAGCGAGAAGGTTCGGTTGCACGCAGAGGAGCGCTTCTCTCCAGACCGCCCCCTCGGCGATGCCGAGGCGATCTCACGCCAGTTAAAAACCTTTTTAAAGATTGAGGATCAGCGCTTGAAGATCGCGCATCGTTGCGGGGCTCCAGGAAGTCAGACCGCTGCGGCGCGCAGTTCTGTTCTCGACCTGGTAGTGGAACGCGCCTATCAAGCCGCAACCTTGCTTGGTGACATTGATGACTCTTCCGACAAAGCGCAGCAGGTGTGCGCCGTAGTAGCTTTGGGCGGCTATGGCCGTGGCGAGCTGGCTCCATACTCCGACCTTGATATTCTGTTTCTCTATCCAATCCATCGAGCGCTACAAACGCGACGCCTGGTGGAACAGATCCTGCGATTGCTCTGGGATGCAGGCATTACGGTCGGCCCGAGTTTCCGCAACGTGACTGAGTGTGTGGCAGCGGCTCACTCGGATTCGCATTTACAGACCGCGCTGGTTAGCACCCGCCTATTGGCAGGTAATGAACTAATCTACGATTCTTTTTTACAGGCGCTGGAGAAAGACCGCCGCAAGCGTGGAACTGCTTACATTGCCGCCATCCTGCGCGAGCGAGCCGCGAGGTACGCGAAGTTTGGCACAGCGGTGTGTCTACAGGAGCCAAACGTGAAGGAGAGTCCCGGCGGCATCCGCGATCTTCACACCGCGCTCTGGGTCGGCTACGCCCGTTACGGATGCCGGACGCTGGATGAATTGCGCGAACACGAAGTCATTTCGGAGGCCGAACAAAGAACGGCGGCGCGGGCAGCCAACTTCCTGTGGCGGGTCCGTTATGCCGCGCATCTCTCGACTCGACGGAAGACCGAACGGCTTGCGCTCGATCTCCAGACTAACCTCGCTCGAGAGTTTGGCTATAAGCCGGGGGCTTATCTGCTCGCTTCCGAAAAATTCATGCGCGACTACTATCAACACGCGCGTGAGTTGAACTTATTCAGCGAAACAGTCCTCGCGCGCGCTTCCCAGTCTGAAAGAAAAGCGAGTCGCCGGTGGGGCCGGAGACTTTCCCGCACTCCTGCCGAGCCACTTTCAATCAGCGACGGGCGTGTGCAACTGGAAGGCAACGCCGAACTCTTGACCGACAATCCGATGCTGCTCCTTGATGCATTCGCTCTGGCACAGACGGCGGATGTGCCTTTGTGCCAGACGTTGCGCGATGCCATGCGCCAGAGTCTGCCGGCAGTGGATCATAACTTCCGGCGTTCCACTGAAGCTTCTAGGGCCTTCATGAAACTCATCGGGAGACGCGGGCGCGTCGGCTATGTGGTGCGACTGATGCATGAGATCGGGTTCCTCGCCCGTTTTGTACCGGAGTTTGGACGCATCAGCCTGCTCATCCAACACGATCTTTATCATCACTACACTGTTGATGAGCACACGCTAAAAGCGGTCGAAGCACTCGACGAGCTGTATGCCAGCCAAGACAAACAGCGCACGCATTTGCGCAGCATCTTCGATGAAATCGAGGATCCAAGCTTACTTTATTTGTCCATCCTCTTGCACGACCTCGGGAAAGGACGGGGGCGAGGCCACATCCCGCGCGGGGCGAAAATAGCTGAACGCATTTGCAAACGTCTTGGCCTAGCCGGTCTCGATTTTGCCAAGGTCGTACTAATGGTCAAGCAACACGTCGCGATGGCTCAACTGGCCCAGCGGCGCGATCTCAACGAACCAGACGTGGTAACTGATTTTGCCGTGGGAATGGGAACACTGGACGCGCTAAATGTGCTCTTGCTTCTAACCTACGGTGATCTGAACGCTGTCGCTCCCGGAGTTTGGAGTGAATGGAAAGGCACACTGTTGTGGGAACTCTACCGGCGCGCGCGCACGGTGTTGACTGGCAGCGATGCACCTCTCGATGAGACTGCGAAAACCGTGCGATTCAAGAAACAGGTAGCAATCGCTTTGGGAGGATCGCTCGCGATGAGTGAGGTCGAGCGTCACCTCGCCTTGCTGCCGGATCGGTATGTCCGGGTCACACGACCCGCTGCCGCAGCGGTTCATCTTCATTTAATCAGAGAACTCAAGTCGGATGTCTTCGTGCGACGCTGGGTGCGCTATGGCCGAGAATCTACCGAGTTAACTATATGCACGAGGGATCGACACAGTCTGTGCGCTGACATAGCCGGAGCGCTCGCAGCGCACGGGATCGAGATTTTGAGCAAGGAGCTGAACACCCGCGAGGATGGCATTGCCCTCGATGTTTTCATGCTAAGAGAAGCGTCGACCCACCATGCCATAGACCCGCAGCGATATCCGGCTATCGAGCGTTCGCTGCGTAAAGCGATAGTCGGTGAATCGGATATCGCCGCCCTCGTGGAACGTTGGCGAACCAGAAATGCCCCGCGGAAGCGAAACGCCGTTAGTCATGCTGGTCTGCACAATCTACCCCAGGTTGCGTGTGACAATGAGGCTTCCCAATCATCCACCCTGATCGAAGTGCACGCTGTAGATGAACCTGCGTTGGCGTACAAGATCGCGAGCGCCCTTGCCGTGTTGGGGCTGGATATCGTCTGTGCCAAGATAGCGACTGAAAAAAGTAACGCGCTGGATGTTTTTTACGTCACCGACAGGGAGGGAATGAAACTCTCGCAGTCCAGAATGCAATTCGTCCAGGTTTCTCTCGCCCAGATGCTTTCCGGGGAAATGCCGGTCACCGATGTAAGGGAGCGGCAGCCCATACAGACCTAAGGAGAACTCCTAATGAAAAAGGTTGAAGCGATTATCCGACCACACCTTGTGGATGCTGTCCGGACGGCGCTACAGGAATTGGAAGTGATTGGAATGACTATCAGCGAAGTACAAGGTTATGGACGCCAGAAGGGTCATACCGAAACCTATCGTGGCGCGGAATACCAGATCGAGTTTATCCCCAAAATCAAGATTGAAGTGATAGTGCCGGATGAAATAGAGGAGCCAACTGTTGAGGCAATCATCAAAACTGCTCGGACAGGTAAATTTGGTGATGGGAAAATCTTCGTCGTCCCATTGGAGGACGTGATCCGCATACGGACCGGTGAACGAGGCGAAGCGGCCCTGTAACTACCTTGCAACCACCTTGTAACTAATAGCGGCCGCGGTCTCAGTAGGGATCAAATCCAGGTCAAGCGTATATCCGTCTTCACCATGTTGGCTGAGATCGAGACCCCGAATTTCTTCTTCTTCGCTGACGCGCAATCCGATCGCTAAGTCCACAATCTTAAGCAGAATGTACGAACCGATTACCGCCAGGGCGATGGTGATGCCTACGCCTATGAGCTGGTTAAGGACCTGCACCGCATTGCCATCAACCAAGCCAACAGGTAGCGGATTGCCTGCCCCGTCTTTGAAGATCGGATTAATAGCGCGGGTTGCGAACACGCCGGTTAGCATGGCGCCGATTGTTCCGCCTGTGCCATGCACGCCAAACACGTCCAGCGAGTCGTCGTAACCGAAACGCTTCTTCACTTCGGTCACCATCACGAAGCAGGCCACTCCGGCGGTGAGCCCGATACAAAGAGCAGCCATGGGCGTAACAAACCCTGAAGCCGGCGTTATCCCGACTAGCCCGCAGACCCCGCCGGATATCGCCCCAAGCACCGTCGGCTTACCCGTACGCAGCCACTCTGCGGCCATCCAGCCTAGCGTAGCCGCCGCGGCCGCGAAGTGCGTCGTGGTGAACGCACTGGCGGCTAGCTACTTTCCGGTGCAGAAATAGCAAGTTAAGTTGTTGGAAATCAAGGCTGGGCGGGTACTGGTTAGTGGGCGAAACGACCTTGGGCCAAGGGCAGTAAGAAAATAGTAGACACGGAACTGGGGTGGCTGTATAGTGACAGCCATGCGAACGAGGAGAAGGTTGTTGAAAGGGAGCAAGTCGGCCCGGAAGGAGACTGAGGCCCAGTTGCGGCGCGAGTTTTTAGCGGCGGTAAGCAAGCTGTGGCCGGTGGCTGGCGGGTCGTTATCGTGGCGGAAGAACTCGTGCGTGCGCGAGCAGTGTGCAGCTTGTGAAAGCGGGGCGGGCCATCCCGGTTACGGTTTGTGGGGGCGCAGTGGGGCGCAGCGGTTTGGACTATACGTGCCGGCGGAGTTGGCGCCGGAGTTGGAGCAGGCGCTTGAGAATGGGCGGGCGTTGCAGCAGTTGGTGCTGGAGATGGGGGTGCGCTACACAGGAGCGCGCAAAAGGGAACGAAATGAAAGGCTCAGCCGGAGGAAGAAAGCATAATGGTGATACGGCGCTATCAGCAACGGAGTATCTACGAGGAGTTGACGCGCCAGTTGCTGCCAGACCACGAGGCGTTGCAGTGGGAGGAGTGGCTGGTGAAGGTGGACCAGGTGCTGGAAGATGGGGCGCTGATAGACCTGGTGCAGGAGGCCCCGCAGCGTTATCCGCGGAGCAAGAATCGTGGTCGGCCCGGCACGCCGGCGGAGGTGGCGCTGCGGCTGATGTTGCTCAAGCACCTCAAGGATTGGACGTATGCGGAGTTGGAGCGGGAAGTGCGCGCGAACCTGGTGTACCGGCAGTTCACGCGCATCGGGATGGAGCGGGTACCGGATGAAAAGACGATGGTCCGCTTGGGCCAGGCGTTGGGGCCAGTAACGAAGCAGTTGCACGAGCGGGTAGTGGCGCTGGCCACCACGAAGAAAGTAGCGCACGGGCGCAAGCTGCGGATAGACACGACAGTGACCGAGAAGAACATTCGTTATCCGACCGACAGTCAGTTGTTGGGCGACGGCATCCGCGTGATCACCCGGACTATTGAGAAGTTGAAGACCGTGGCTGGGGCGACGGAGTTGAAGTTTCGCAATCGCGCGCGCAGTGTGAACCGCCGACTGTTAGAGATTGCGCGGGCGGCACGGCGGCAAGGAGAAACAGGAAAAGCGCAGTTGCAGCGCAGCTACGGCAAGTTGCTGCAAACGGCGCAGCGCGTAGTTGGCGCGGGCGAGCGCGCGGCGCAAGAGTTGGGCGCCCAGGTAAAGCGCACCAGAAACAAAAAGCAGCAAGCGAAAGCAACGGTCTTATTACAAAGGACTGCGGAGCTCAGCACGCTGGTGCGGCGGGTGATGGCCCAAACCAAAGCGCGGGTGTTCGGCGGAGACCAGCACTACCCCGACAAAGTGCTCAGCATCTTTGAGCCGGACACCGAAGCGATCCGCAAAGGAAAAGCCGCCAAGCCCACCGAATTTGGCAAGCTGGTCAAGATTCAAGAAGCGGAAAATCAGATCATTGTGGATTACGAAGTCTACGATGAGCGGCCCGCGGATGCGGAGTTGCTGCTGCCGGCGATTGATAAACACAAGCAAGTGTTTGGCCGCGCGCCGCATTTGCTGGCGGCCGATGCGGCCTTCTTCAGCGCCGCGAATGAAACCGCAGCCCAAGAGGCGGGCGTGAAGCAAGTGGCCATTCCCAGCAAGGCAACCAAATCAACGGCGCGGCGAGAGCGCCAGAAAGAGCGCTGGTTCCGCCGCGCGCAACGCTGGCGCGTCGGCTGCGAAGGCCGCATCAGTGTGCTCAAGCGCCGTCACGGAGTAACTCGCAGTCGTTATAAAGGTCGCCAGGGAATGCAACGATGGGTCGGACTGGGCGTGATCGCGAATAACTTGCTGGCAATCGCTCGCGCACCTTAAAGGAGCAGATGATCCTAACTTGAGAAAGATGAAAAAAAATGAAAGAAGAAAACCAACGAGAGGAGAAGCGCCAACTTGAGACCGTGAAGCCCAAAAGTTAACCTCACCGCTCGCGTTTCAAATACAACTAAACCATATTAGTCTTTTTGCACCGGAAAGTAGCTAGGGCGCCCGCCGATAGCGCACTTCCGGCGTTGAAGCCAAACCAGCCTACCCACAGCATGCAGGCGCCAATGACGCTCAACACAAGGTTATGCGGGGCCATCATCGTCTTCGGGTATCCGAGGCGCTTACCGATATAGATCGCGCACACTAGCGCCGAAAAACCGGAGGCAATGTGGACCACCGTCCCACCGGCAAAATCCAGCGCCGGAACAGAACCGCCAAGGGCGGCGTTCAGAAAACCCCCCTTGCCCCAGACCATGTGCGCTAGGGGGAAATAAACAACCGTAGACCAAAGCATTGAAGTGGCCGGTAATGTGACTAGAATGGGTTAGTTCGTAATTTGAGTGAATCTCAATCGAGATAGCTGAGGTTTCTCCAAGGAGTCAACGTACAGCAACATCTTTGTAAGAGAATCAAGTTTATCCGACAAAAATGTCTCTGGTTTTTAGCGTACATGACGAGCAAGGACGCTCATGACAGGCAAACGTAGCTGCTGACCAAAAAGCTGCGGGGATTTGAGTCCTAACTTTAGGCAAGTATGGAGATCCGAGTGACCACCTGAACCCTATCGCATATAACTCGCCGGTGGTCTGATCTCTTCAGTAGGACGTTTCCTACAATCTTGTCGCATGGGCTCTTCCGCATATACAAATTTGTGCAGGGGCACGGATCAAATACGGGAAATGCCGCTTCCCTGAGGCGCCTCGCATTTGGTTGACAGTTTGATCGTTTGTCTCCAGCCCCAGATGAAAGTCGGCTATGTTAGTATCCGCTCCCGGAAGGTTGAATACCAGCAATGGAACTGACGCAACTTGAATTCTTCTTAATGGTCGTTGAGCAGGGCAGCTTCTCAAAGGCGGCTGTGCGCGTCTACCGCACCCAGCCGGCAGTAAGCATCGCTATCCGGCGCTTGGAAGAAGAGATTGGTGCACCGCTCTTTGATAGATCGCAAAAAACGCCGACGCTCACGGATGCAGGCGAACTCGTCTATGATTATGCACAGCGAATTCTAGCCTTGCGCGACCAGGCGCAGAACGTGGTCTCGGAATTGCGCTCATTGCAGCGCGGTCGCGTCCGCATTGGCGCCAACGAAAGCACCTCCCTCTATCTCCTGCCTCATCTCATACTCAAGTATCGCGAGCAACATCCAAACGTGAAAGTCGAAATCTACCGTCACGTGTCAGAGCGTTTACCACGCGAGGTGCTGGACCGCAATGTGGACTTCGCTCTCCTGGCTTTCGAGCCAAGTGACAGCGATCTCGAATCTTTTCCTATACTGCAAGACGAACTGGTGCTGATCATGAACCCGGACCACCGGCTGGCAAAACGCGCGTCGGTGAAGATCAACGAGCTCGGGACGGAATCCTTTGTAGCGCATAACGTCAAAACCGCCTCGCGGCATAAAGTCATTGAGGCCTTTGCGCAAGACCACACACCGCTGAACATCACGCTCGAATTAGCGACTGTTGAAACCATAAAACGCTTCGTTCAACTTAAGATTGGCCTGGCCTTTGTCCCGCACATGTGCGTTCGCGAAGAACTGGAGCGCGGCACGCTCGCAGCCGTTCCCGTTCAGGGGCTGACATACATTCGCACGCTCTGGGCCACACACCGACGTCAGATGACTTTTTCGCACGCCGCCGCGGCCTTTCTTGAAGTGTTGCGCGGCCAAGTCAAAACCCATTCGCGGACACAAAGGCAGCAAAGTAAGACACGATCCAAATGTAAATAAGCTAAAGAGCGAGACTCTCACTTGCCCTCCGGAAATCGCCGGTGGTTGTCCCGCGTACTCCGTTGTGTTTCTGATAGTTTCTGATGTCAAGTCCGTGTCCACTCTTCCCTTTCCCTCCGCAGGAATCGTGGAAAAGGGACCATCCAGATTTATCTTCTCATAAAAATTATGGTTTTGACTTAGCACTAAGTTGTTTCTAGGATTATCTGATTTTGAGGGTCCTATTACGAAAGGGGAGTGTCATAACAATAACTCACTCACATCGGAAGATTTCTGAAGACGACGTCCGGCGGTCGTCAACGGCTTTTAAGAATATGACACCCGAGCAAGTTGAGGCGCGAAAGCTGGCGACGTTCCTGGAAACCGGACAGATGCTGGCCGGGACTTTCGAACTCAAGGAAGCCCTCTCTCGTGTCCTGGCGACCCTCGCGCGACATCACGGCATGATGCGCGGCGCGGTGATGCTGCTCGATCATGATACGACTGAATTACGCATCGTCGCCTCTCACGGTCTGGACGAAGTCGGAGCCCGCCGGGTCAAGTATCAACTGGGGGAAGGGATTACGGGCCGCGTCGCCCAAACCGGCAGGCCCGTGGTTGTGCCGCAGATCAGCCGCGAGCCAATGTTTCTGGATCGTCTGGGCGCACGAAAGAAAGCTCTCAAGCAACAGGAATTGAGTTTCATTTGCGTCCCCGTCCTGATCAACCGCAAACCGGTCGGTGTGCTCGGAGTCGATCTTGGGTACAAGGTGGATCGCGACTACGAGCGGGCCACCAAATTCCTTTCAATCATCGCCACAATGATCGCGCAGGCGATCAAAGTAGGGCATCTCATTGAAGCGGACAAACAGCGCCTGCTCGATGAGAATATCCACCTCAAACAGGAGTTGCGCGAACGCTATGACTTCAGTCATATCATCGGCAACTCAGGTCCGCTGCGCCAGGTCTACGAGCAGGTGACACAGGTTGCGCGTACGAACACCACAGTGCTTCTGCGCGGCGAATCGGGCACTGGCAAAGAGCTAATCGCGCATGCCATTCACTACAATTCGTTACGCGGGAGCAAGCCTTTCATTAAAGTCAGTTGCGCGGCGCTGCCGGAAACTTTGATCGAATCTGAGCTGTTTGGTTATGAGAAGGGCGCCTTTACGGGCGCTCAGGGCCGCAAGAAAGGGCGCTTCGAGCTGGCGGAAGGCGGCACGCTCTTTCTTGACGAGATTGGCGATCTGAATGTGCAACACAGATCAAACTCCTTCGCGTGCTGCAAGAGCGAGAGTTTGAACGGCTCGGCGGCACTGAAACGATTAAGGTCAATGTCCGGCTTATCGCCGCAACCAACAAAGACATGGAGCAGGCCATCGCCGAAGGACAATTCCGGGATGACCTCTACTATCGCCTCAATGTCTTCGCGATCTTCATGCCGCCGTTGCGCGAGCGCAAATCTGATGTGCTGCTGCTGGCCGATCACTTTCTCGAAAAATATGCGCGGGAGCACGGCAAAAGCATCAAGCGCATCTCGACCCCGGCCATTGATATGCTGACCAGTTATCACTGGCCAGGCAATGTATGTGAACTCGAAAACATCATCGAGCGCGCCGTACTGGTCTGTGAAACAAACGTCATCCACGGCCATCACTTGCCACCGACGCTGCAAACGGCAGAGGGGTCAGGCACGGTGACGCGTCTCTCACTCGAATTGGCGGTTGAAGCGCTCGAGCGCGATCTTATTATGGACGCACTGAAAACGACGCGCGGCAATCGTAAGAGAGCGGCAAAACTGCTCGACACGACCGAACGAGTCATCAGCTACAAGGTTAAGAAGTACGAGATTGACTGCGGCCGCTTTCGCTCATAGCGCGCGTGACACTATCCGCAGATTTCGCAGATTACTCAGAATCACTAAGTTAGGTCTTTGTACTTTGAACGTTGCGCTGTCACTTTGAACTTGGATCGATGGAAACACAAACAAAGTACAAAGAACCAAGTTCAAAATCAGAAATCAAAGACCAAAGTCCAGACCAAAGACCTAAACCAAAACCTACCCTAGTGATTCTGCGAAATTTGCGGATGGCAAGGCTTGACAACTCCTGTTGCTTGCCGCTAAGGTTCGACATCTTTGTGGTATTGATCTTTCAATCAGAGTAGAGGCGCGACCTCCAAGAGTAGCCAGGCCAGCGAGGGTGAAGGATTCCTGTGATGTTTGGTGAAAGGGGTGGGTCGCCGAAGCACATTAGGTTATCCTTCATCCTAATGGGCTGGTCACTGCGGCTAAATCCGCGGGACTGTCACCGCGAGCGGAAACCGGTGGAGAGCTACGACTTGATCAGTTTGCAGCGCGTGAAGTAAGCGCGCTCACTTTGATTCCCTGCTAAAGAGGTCGGTCGTGTGCACACACTACCGGCCTTTTCTGTTTTCTAGTTCAAAGAATCCAGGCGGAGTTTGGCAGTGGCAATTTCGAAACTCACAATCATGAAGTTTGGCGGCACGTCGGTAGAAGACGCGCAGGCCTTTGAACGCCTAATGAAGATCGTCGGCACCGTGCACATGCTGAAAACATCGCCTCCCGTGGTCGTGGTTTCCGCAATGAGCGGTGTGACGAATGCGCTGCTTGCAAGTGTGGATCAGGCAACGGCCGGCGATCCAGAAGGCGCAGTGCGTTTGCTCGAACCACAATGGGAGCGGCACCTGACCGTGGCGCGGGCACTTACGATGGAACCGGCGGCGATTGAAGTCCTCTTACATACGGCCAAGGAAGAAATCGCGGACTTGCTGCGAGCAACCGCCGCTGAAACCATGCCGCGCCCGCTGCTGCAGGACTTGATCGTCTCTTACGGCGAACGCCTTTCGGCCGCTTTGCTTGCCGCAGTCCTTCGTCGAGCAAGCTTACCCGCCCAGCACGTTGATGCACGCCGCTGCATCATCACGAATGGAGAACATGGACACGCCGAACCCTTGCCGGCACAGATCACACTGCGAACTCGAGCCGAGATCGAGCCGCTGATCGCTGCTGAAAAGATTCCGGTGGTCGGCGGCTTCATTGGTTCCACAGTTGATGGCACCACCACCACGCTCGGTCGCGGTGGTTCCGACTACACAGCCGCGCTCCTGGGCGCGGCGCTAGCGGCTCACGAAGTGCAGATATGGACCGACGTCACGGGGGTTCTTACAGCCGATCCACACCTGGTAAGGCAGGCCAGAAGCATCGCCCGCCTCTCCTATGCGGAAGCTGCTGAGCTCGCCTACTTCGGAGCAAAGGTGCTCCATCCAAAAACAATTCAACCTGCAGTGGAACAGCGTATCCCAGTGCGCATCTGTAACGCGCGCGAGCCGGCAGCAGCTGGCACGATAGTGTGTTCCGATTCCGTATTGTCCCCACGCACAGTGAAAGCCATCGCCCACAAGACCGGTATCACGCTCGTCCAGATCACTTCGGCCCGCATGCTAGGCGCCTATGGCTTTCTGCATGCCATCTTCGAAGTTTTCAACCGGCATCGCACGGCCATTGATATTGTGACCACATCGGAGGTTAGTGTTTCTTTATCGCTTGACCACACCAGCACGCTGGCGGCCGTCGTTAATGAGTTGAAGCAACTGGGAGCAGTTCGCGTCGAGCACAATCAGGCGATTATTTGTGTCGTAGGCGAAGGACTGCGAGCCACTCCCGGTATTGCCGGGCGCATCTTCAATTGCCTTAACGACATCAACGTTTCTCTTATTTCACATGGTGCGTCCAGTGTTAATGTGACTTTCGTAGTTGAGGAAAAGAACGTGCGTGAAGCAATTTCACGGCTGCATGCCACGTTCTTCGAGGACAACGCCGCAGAGATCGGCGAGGCAGCGGTTGCATGAATTTATTCGCACTAACGCGAGAGCTCATAGACATCCCCTCCCTGACTGGTGCCGAGACGGACGTTGCCAATTTCCTGGCGTCCCATCTGACAAGCCGTGGCTACAGTGTCGCGCTCCAGCAGGTAGCAGACAGTCGCGCAAACGTGATCGCCACGATAACCGGTATGCCACGCGTCTTTCTCTCAACGCACATGGACACAGTGCCGCCTCACATCAAGGCTGGGGAGGATGACAAATACATTTACGGTCGTGGTGCGTGCGATGCAAAAGGGATCATTGCCGCGCAGATCTCAGCCGCTGAACTGTTGCGTGCCGAAGGTATCAGCGATATTGGCCTGCTTTTCACTGTGGACGAAGAAGCAGGCAGCATGGGCGCGAGCGCCGCCAATGATCACCCGCTGGCTGCTTCATGTGAGTATTTGATCAATGGAGAGCCCACGGACAATAAGCTGGCCACTGGTTCGAAAGGATCCTTACGTTTGAGAATCAAAGCCCAGGGTCGCGCCGCGCATTCGGCCTATCCTGAGCAGGGGCATTCCGCGATCGATACGCTGCTTGACGTGCTTGCAGATATACGTCAGTGTGCCTGGCCCTCGGATGAACAATTCGGAGACACCACATGCAACATCGGCACGATCAAAGGGGGAACGCGGGCCAACGTGATACCTGCAGCAGCCGAAGCGGACTTGCAAATCCGTCTTGTCGCTCCTGCGGCCCCAGTAAAAGAGATGTTGGAGCAAGCCGTCGGCGATCGCGCGCTGGTAGAATATCTATCAGTGGCTGAGCCGCAGCAGATGCTTGCGGTGACCGGGTTCGAAACGTGTGTTGTTCGTTACACCACTGATATCCCTCAACTAACAGACTGGGGTACGCCGCTGCTGATCGGCCCGGGCTCAATTCTGGACGCGCATACCGATCAGGAGCGCATCGCCAAACATGAACTGAGGGAAGCTGTGGATATATATGCGCATCTGGTACACACGCTGCTCCTGCGCGCACCGCGCGAGGCGCACGAGGAAGTTTTGTCCAATAGGCTTTAGCTTGTCGCTGATTAGGAGTAACTCATGAAGCTCGTCCTGTTCGGAGGCGGCGCTATGGGTCGCCTGGTTAGCATGCGGGCGAAGGACGACGGTCATGAGGTGTCGCTGGTCCTGACCTCCCGCGATTCTACGCGTAGAGTTGAAGAACTAGGGGAACTGTTGCGTGGTCATGAGGCGGCGATCGATTTCTCCGTGGCCGATGCTGTGCTTGCGAACGTGACGGCGTGTGTTCGCGCGGGCGTACCGATTGTGGAAGGAACGACGGGTTGGAACAAACATGAATCAGGAGTGCGTCAGATTGTGGAGGAGCATGGCGGTGCACTGATTTACGGTGCTAACTTCTCCATCGGTGTCAATCTGTTCTATGGCATTGTGGCGCGCGCCGCGGAGTTGTTTCAGCATTTGCCCGATTATGCACCCTTCATCGAAGAAGCACACCATTCGCGCAAACGTGACGCACCATCAGGCACTGCCCTGCGGTTGCGAACCCTGCTCGCTTCAGTGGGGAATGATCCTCCCATAGCCAGCACGCGCGCTGGACACATTCCTGGCACCCATCGCGTGGGCTTCGATTCTGTCTCCGATCAGATCACGCTCACACACATGGCGCGGTCGCGGGAAGGGTTTGCCGCTGGTTCCCTGCTCGCTGCTCGCTGGATCCAGGGGCGCAAAGGGACGTACGAATTCTCAACAATGATCAACGAGATTCTAAATGAAAGGATGAAGCCAAATGACAATGAATGTTGAATGGCTGCGTGGGGCAGCTACCGCTCTCGTTACCCCCTTCACGGGCAGCGGCGCGATCGACGAAGAACGTTTCCACGCACTGATCGAGTATCAGCTCGCTAGTGGTGTGCGTTTGCTCGTTCCCTGTGGCACCACGGGCGAAAGTGCCACCATGACAGAAGCAGAAGATCAGCGTGTGATCAAACTCACCGTAGACGCGGTGCAAGGCCGGGCGCGGGTGATCGCGGGCACGGGAAGCAACGCAACTGCATCGGCCATCGAGTGGTCCACGGCCGCTCGTGACCTCGGCGTTGATGCGGTACTCGTAGTTGCGCCCTACTACAACAAACCAACCCAGGAAGGGCTATATGCACACTTTCGCTCGGTTGCTGAAGCGGTCAACCATCTCCCTGTGGTGATCTACAACGTGCCGGGTCGCACCGGCTGCAACATCGCCGCGGCCACGACACTGAGACTAGCCCATGAAGTCGAGAACATCGTTGCCATCAAGGAAGCATCCGGCGATCTGGCGCAGATCATGGCGATTCTGCGCGGACGACCAGAGCACTTTCGCGTGCTGTCAGGAGACGATGCGGTGACTCTGCCGCTCATCGCGCTTGGCGCTGAAGGCTTGATTTCAGTCGCTTCAAATGAAGCGCCGGCGTTCATCTCGCGAATGGTCGACCTGGCGCTTGCCGGCGACTGGCGAGAGGCGCGCGCCTTGCACTACAAATTGCTCCCGCTGATGGAAGCAAACTTCATCGAATCAAGTCCCGGTCCCGTGAAAGCGGCGCTTGCGCTGATGGGCGTGATCGAAGAGAACTTCCGTCTACCACTCGTCCCAGTGCAGGAGGCCACACGCGCCCGCATGCGTACGTTGCTACTAGAGCTTGGACTGATGAAAGACGCCAAACATGTCGCTGCGTGAAGAGATTGAAGAGCTGGCAGCACACGATGACCCAAGCCTCGCGCCACGTGCACGAGAGGTGTTCGCGGAACTCAAAGCGGCGCTCAATCACGGCGAAGTGCGCGCCGCCGAGCCTGACGCCGACGGCACGTGGCAGGCGCATGCCTGGGTCAAGCGCGGCATCCTGCTTGGTTTTCGTCTCGGCGCGCTCACGGACATGTCTCCCGCTGACGGCCCTCTGCGCTTTTTCGACAAAGACACTTATCCCCTTCGCAAGTTAACCATAGAACAGAAGATCCGCATTGTGCCGGGCGGATCTAGCGTCCGGGATGGTGCGTTCGTGGCGCCCGGGGTTGTCTGCATGCCGCCGATGTATGTCAACGTGGGCGCGTATGTTGAAGAAGGAACGATGATCGATAGCCACGCGCTCGTTGGTTCCTGTGCGCAAATCGGAAAGAGAGTACATCTATCCGCTGCCGCTCAAATAGGTGGAGTGTTGGAACCCGTAGGCGCTATGCCGGTGATCATCGAAGACGACGTTTTGGTGGGTGGCAATTGCGGCGTCTATGAGGGCACTATCGTGCGCAAAGGCGCAGTGCTCGCGCCAGGCACGATCCTGACTGGCGCAACTCCGGTTTATGACCTCGTGCGTGATCGGATCTACCGGCACAAGGATGAGACCTCGTTGGAAATACCGGCAGGCGCCGTTGTCGTCCCCGGCTCGCGCGCGGTTACCAGCGAGAAAGGACGCGAGTGGGGCTTGTCGCTTTACTCACCAGTGATCGTCAAATACAGGGACGGCAAAACCGATTCTTCGGTGCAACTGGAGGACTATCTGCGTTGAGCCAGTTTCAAGCAGCGCGGCGACTGCGAGGCGTCGAGAAGAGCATTATCCGTCAGCTCTTTGATCGCGCGCGGCCCGGCAGCATCAATCTGGGGCTGGGAGAGCCGGACCTGCCAACGCCCGAGGTGATTCGCCGCGCCGCCGTACACACGATCACCGAAGAACAAAACGGCTACACCAGCCATGCGGGCTTGCCGGCTTTGCGCGAGCGCATCGCGGCCGAGTATCCGCAGCTCGGCTTAACTCGTGAGCGGGTGATCGCAACGGCTGGTTCACAGGAAGCTTTGTATCTTGCGCTGATGACGCTGGTGGACGAGGGTGATGAAGTGCTGCTGCCCGATCCCGGCTTCGTTGCGTATCCCACCATCGTGCGCATGGCCGGTGGCCGACCTGTGTATTACCGTTTGCCCGCAACACAGGACTTTGGTTTTGATGTAGAGGAGTTTAGCCACGCACTCACTCCCCGCACCAAGGTGATCGTCTGTATCAGTCCTTCCAATCCGACGGGTCGAACGCTATCGCGGGAGCAGCTAGCGGCCATGGCCACAGCCCTGGCCGGTAGCGCTGCTTATGTGATCAGCGATGAGATCTACCGCGAGTTGTATTACTCAACACAGTCCCCGGAGTCGATTGCGACCTTCTACCCAAACACGATTATCATCGGTGGGGTTTCGAAGTCACTCAGCATGACTGGTTGGCGCCTCGGCTGGTTGGGTGGGGATGATGACTTTATCAGGAGCGCGTTAATCCTGCACGGTTACATTACCACCTGCGCCTCAACGATTTCGCAGAAGGCCGCACTCGCAGGCGCCTGGACGCCGCAAGCGGAGATTGCGCGCCAGGAAGCGCGCGACATTTTCCGTGGCCGTCGTGACTACTTGCTTGATCTCATCCGATGCCAACTCAAACTGCCGGCAGTCGCTCCTGATGGCGCTTTCTACACCATGGTGAACACGAGCGCGTTCGGTAATTCAATGAAGGTCGCCGAGGCACTGCTCGAGCAGGGCGTCATCACGGTTCCCGGGTCAGCCTTCGGCAAGGAAAGCGAAGGATTCCTGCGCGTCTCCTTCTGCGCTGATAAGCGCGTGCTCGCCGAGGGTGTTCGGCGCGTCGGCAAGGCACTCTCTGGTTTGCGCTAGGCCAATTTACTTTTCATCTTCCATTTTTCATTTGCCATTTGTCACTTTTACAAATGTTTACTTTTGTCATTGTCGAGCTTCGATTGCCACCGCGCTCCAAAGATCGCTAATGAGAAGTGAAAAAGGGAAAATAATAAATCGGGATTTCTAATGCGCTTATTGACTGGGGACGGGGTGTGTATTGGGTGATTCAATAGGAACAAAAAGTAAGCAAGCTGAAGCAAAACCTTTGTGGGGGGTTACCGGTCAGGCGGTTAGGCTCGCAGAGCTAACCAGTGAAGCGCCGGAGGTAAAGGAGGCGCCGCTGCGTCGTGATGTGCGCTCGCTTGGTCGTTTGCTCGGCGACGTGTTGAAAGAGCAAGCAGGCGAAGCACTGTTTGCGACGGTAGAAGACATTCGACAACTGGCAATTGAATACCGCGAATCTTCCCGTCACGACTCACCAGACCAGGTCCCCCATCGCCAGCATCAGTTGATGCAACGGGTCGTTCTGATGGTCGCCGACATGGACCTTTTGGAGGCCTATCGCATAACGAAGGCCTTTGCCATCTACTTCGAGCTGATAAATCTCGCCGAGACCAACCATCGAAAGCGCCGTCGTCGTACGGCCCAACTCTTCCCGGATCTGCCTCCACAGCCTGGCTCGATCCGGGGCACGCTGCGCCGCATGCGCGATTCGGGATTAAATAAAGAGGCAGCGCTTGAATGGCTGCGGCAAATCGAAGTGATCCCGGTCTTCACCGCGCACCCGACTGAAGTTGCGCGTCGGACAGTCCTCTTCAAACGTCAACGTATCGCCGCCAACTTGGAGTCGCTCGATCGTTTGCCGCTGACCGACGCCGCAGCTAGCGGACTTGAATCAGCTATTGCCGCCGAGATTACGGCGTTGTGGCAAACAGACGAAGTGCGCCGCCGGCCACCGACCGTGCGCGATGAGATCAAGATGGGACTCGACTACTATTCGGGTTGCTTGATCTCCATGCTGCCGCAACTCTATGAGGAATTCGCTGACGCCTTCAGCCAGGTTTACGAATGCGAGTTCAGCGCTAAAGAGTTGCCGACCTTCCTCCACTTCGGTTCTTGGATCGGTGGCGACCGCGACGGCAACCCTTTCGTGACGCCGGAATCCACGCGTGACGCGCTTCACCTCGCACGACAGGTTATACTCAATTACTACCTCGCTGTCTCTGTCGATCTAATGGATCGGCTCAGTCCCTCGGTGCGACAGGTGCCTGCAACGCCCGCCCTGCTTGCGGAAGTGGAGCGATACGCACAACGAATCCCTCAGGTGGCGCCGGCGAATGAGACGCGAGCGGCAGAAGAGATCTACCGCCGCTTTCTTGACTACGTTATTGAGCGACTGCGGCGGACGCGTGACCAGGCCTCACTTGTTGAAGCTTACACAGATTCGTCCGAGTTTGCCGCTGACCTGAAAATAATGCGCGATAGCCTGGCGACAAATGGAGCGGAGCGCATCGCGAGTTTGTTGCTCGATCCCCTGTTGCGCCAAATCAGCACCTTTGGATTTCATCTGTACTCGCTCGACATCAGGCAGCACGCGAGAGTGCACGCGCGCGCGGTGGCTGAGTTGTCCGGTGGTGACAAGAGGCCAGTCCGCGATGTGATCGCATTGGCCCCCTCTCCGTCCGAAGAGACGCGCGGCCTGCTCGAAATGCTGCGTACGATAGCGCAGCTGAAGCGCGACTTTCCCGCGGCAGCCATTCGCAGCTACGTGATCAGTGGAGCCAGCAATGTGGAAGACATCCTTTCGATCATCTGGTTGGCGCGACTTTGCGGTGTGCGCATGGAAGCTGCCGCTGCGGGCGGAGATCCCGGGCTAATGCCGGTACCACTGTTCGAGTCAATTGAGGATCTGCGCAACTGCCCAGAGGTGTGTCGCCAACTCTGGACTGCACCGGATTATGTCCCACTGCTTGACTCGTGGGATCGTTGTCAGGAAGTGATGCTCGGTTACTCCGACTCAAACAAAGATGGCGGCATGCTCACGAGCACCTGGGAGATCTACAAGGCGCACCGGGCGCTGCACGTTGTCGCCGCTGAGTGCGACGTCAAGTTGCGACTCTTTCACGGACGCGGCGGCACGGTGGGACGTGGCGGTGGTCCCACGCACCGGGCTATCGTGGCGCAACCGAGCGGAGCATTTAGCGGCTCGCTTAAGCTGACTGAACAGGGTGAAGTTCTCTATTGGAAGTACTCCGATCCAGTCCTGGCCGAACGCAATTTGGAGTTGATGGTCGCAGCCTCACTCGAGGCGCTGGCGCGGCCGGGCGGCGTGCAAATTAGTGAGGCCGAAGCTGCCGCATGGGAAGCGGCCCTGGAGGAGATGTCGCAAAGTGCTTTTGTTTTTTATCGCGAACAGATCGCCGAAAATCCGGAGGTCGTGACCTATTTTGAGGAAGCCACGCCGGTTCAGGAATTGGAACACGCTCGCATCGGCTCTCGTCCCGCACGACGCTGCGAAGTGAGCGGCCTGGTAGACTTGCGCGCTATTCCCTGGGTTTTTGGCTGGATGCAAAGCCGCCACGTGCTGCCTGCGTGGTTCGGTGTAGGCTATGCTCTGGAACGATTCGCCGGTACAAACAACCAGAGACTGCAATTGCTGCAAGCGATGACCACGAGGTTCGCATTCTTCTCAGATTTGATCGGAAATGTCGAAATCGGAATGGCCAAGGCCGATTTGACTATCGCGCGACGCTACGCCGCCCTCGTCAGCGACGAGCGCTTGCGCGAGCGCGTGTTTGGAATGATCGTCGAAGAGTTTGAGCGGACACGCCGCATGATTCTGCGACTTACCGGGCAGCAGCAGTTGCTCAGTGGAAACCCCGTGCTTGCGCGCTCGATTCGCCTGCGTAATCCCTACGTCGATCCGTTGAGTTTAATTCAGTTTGCCTTGTTGCGTCGGAAACAAGGGGGTGAGGAGAGCGAAGATCTTAACTACGCACTCGCAGCGACAATTAACGGGATCGCCGCAGGATTGCGCAATACTGGCTGACTGCTAAGAGCGCGTAATGACTCACGGTTTAATTCTTCGGTAGACAAGCCCTCTCGTTATCGCCGCTTCTGTCGCCAACACCGCACCTCCCGCAGCGCCGAGTATCAGGTTATGAGAAAGCCCGGTGAAGGAAACCTGCTGATCCCGGTGCACCTTCAATTGTCCGATGCTGACTGCCATGCCATTTTCCGTCATGGCATCCAAACGGGGTTGAGGCCGCTCGGGGTCCGAAAGGTAATGTATGAGTTTTCGCGGTGACGAGGGCAGTGGCGGTGGCGCATAGTTCTCCCAGCGCTGGAGGATTTGGCTCTCGGTAGGAGGAGATTTGAACTGGACCCTAACATAAGCGGTATGCCCATGAAGCACACCCACCCTTACACACTTCGCTTCAATCTTTCGGACCGGAGGCCGGCACAATCCATCCGGTCCGGCCTGCCCCCAGATTTTTAAAGGCTCGACTTCTGATTTTTGCTCTTCGCCATTAATCGAAGGAATGAGATTTCGTTCAATCTCAGGAAAGGAAGCGAATGTCTTTCCCGCACCCGAAATCGCCACCATCGGTACAAATGGATCGGGTCGGTAAGCCGAGTTGTTGGAAGTAACCCACACGCCTTTTTTAGCGTAAGCATGTTCCAACTTTAACACGCCTTCTTTCTCAAGGTTGATCGCACAGAACACCACGTCAACTAGGGAACCTATCCCCTCCACGTCTTGAACATCCCGAACCTTCAGTGCCGCAATATAAGCCGGAGGTCTCTGCTCCATCCCCCAGCGATCTTGCACTGCTTCCTCGTATAACTTTCCTGCCGAACTTGTCGAGGCTGCAAGCGCCACAACCTGAAACCACGGATGTGCTGCCAGCAGCTCGATTAACTGCTGCCCTACCATTCCTGTTGCTCCGAGCACAGCAACCTTCAACTTCCCGCCGTGGAGGTTTAGGCCACCCTCTTCGCGATTAACTATCTCAGCCGCGTGCGTCATCCACAGTGAACTACAACTATCCACGGACTAACGTCTACTGGACTACAGTCTTCCGACTTCTGACCTCGCTCACATCCCCAAATTCTTCAAATGATAACGCTCAGTATCGTAATGTCGCCCTACGTCCACCGTACCAATCTTACCAAGCACCGTCGAAATGCTTACCAACGAAAGGTCACACCCCAGGCCAATGCCGCGGGCGGAAACCATCATGCCAAACGCTCCCTCAAACACGGCGTCCGCAGCGCGCGCACCAAACATCAGCCCCATGATACGATCGACCGGCGAAGGCATGCCGCCACGTTGCGGGTGACCAATGATCACCGAACGCGCCTCGCAAGGAGTTTCAACCATGATTCTCCGGGCGAGCACTTCCGCAATGCCCCCCAAGCGCGCGTGGCCGAAGGCATCGTGGCGGTCGTCTAGGAGAACAGCCTCGCCGCCTTCCGCAAAAGCGCCTTCCGCAACAACGATAACAGAGTAGCGCGGATGCCGCGGATCGCGCCGCCGCCCCATTGAATCACCCAAACGATCTTTCAAGTGGCTGTAAATTTTCTCGAAGCGAAAAGGATGTTCCGGGATCAGAATTAAATCTGCCTGACCGGCGACGCCCGACCAGAGGGCCAGATGACCCGCGTGGCGTCCCATAACCTCGATCACCTGCACCCACCCATGTGATCCGGCGGGCGTGCGAGAGCGATCGATAACCTCCGTCACGTTCCGCAGCGCGGTGTCGAAACCAAGCGTATAGTCGGTTCCCGCCAGATCTTTATCGATAGTTTTTGGGATGCCAACAATACGCACGCCCCTATTCAAAAGCGCGCGGCAACTCCCAACGTGTCCTCGCCACCGCAAACCACCAGAGCGTCGAGACCCAACTTCTCGATATTTGCTATTACCTCAGTCGATCGGTCGATTCGCTCTCCTTTCTCGTTAACGCTTTCTGAAGGGTTAGTGCGCGAGGAACCGAGGTTGGTGCCGCCATCGCGATCCCAGCGTCGCACCACGACGCGGTCAAGCGGTAGGACATCGAAGGGAGGATCCAGCAAACTGAGCCAACCGTCGCTCAGACCCACTGTTTCAATCCCGTACTCGGAAGCGCGATAAACCAGCCCCTTAATCGCCGGGTTAAGTCCGGGCGCGTCTCCGCCTCCAGTTAACACACCAATCCGTTTTATTGCAGTCATTGGAAACTAGAACTGCTCGTCAAGATTCTGTTTTATCAACCGGCCGGGATCCGCAAATCACTCCTCAGCGGCGACCCGCAAGCCCAACCGCGGACCATGCTTCTTCCTAGCTAGAGGTGTGTTTCGACAATCGGCGCCAGTGCTTCAGCATCAGCGAGAAAGCCATCATGCCCGTGTGATGATTCGAGTTCGGCATATGTTGCGCTCACACCCAGGGCGCGCCCGTTCCGCCAGCGCACGCACATCGCTCGGCGGAAAGAGCCAGTCGGAAGAGATTCCGACCAGCAGCAGTGGCCCGCGAATTCGTCGCCAGGCTGCTGAGTCAGACCCATAGGTCAGCGCCGGATCAAAAGTATCCATTGCCTTTGATAACACGAGATAAGAGTTAGCGTCGAATCGCGGCGTGAAAATTTGGCCCTGGTAATCCAGATAGCCGGCGACGTCGTAACGTCCCTCCCTTAAACTATGTGGATCTTCCCCGCTTCGATTAGCACGACGGGCAAAACGTGTGTCGAAGAGTTCTGCCGATTTGTACGTACAAAGAGCAATCGCTCGCGCCAACGCCAGGCCAGCCACAGGCTGCCGGTCAACTGGGTAGCAGCCTTTTAGCCATGCCGGGTCGTTGCAAATCGCCTGCCGTTGCAGATGATTTAGCGCCAGGGCCATCGCGGAGAGTGGTGCTGCTCCGATGGCAATGCAACTCTCAACTCGGTCCCGGAAAATCCACGGCCCAACTTAGCGCCTGCATCCCGCCGATTGATCCGCCAATCACAGCTTTGAGCCGAGCTATACCCAGATGATCCAGCAACCTCGCTTGGGTTCTAACCATGTCGCTGATGGTGACCAGCGGAAACTTGCCGCCATAAGAATCGTTCCACCCCGGATGTCGTTCAGAGAGTGGTCCTGTCGAGCCATAGCACGATCCAATCACGTTCACTCCGATGACGCAGTAGCGCGTTGTATCAAACAATCGGTCCGGGCCAAGCAGTTCCGGCCACCACTCAGCCACGCGTGCAGAACCGGAGAGGGCGTGACAGACCATAAGCGCATTATCCCGCGCCGCGGGCAGTTTTCCGTAAAGGGCATAGCGCAACGTTACGGGCTGCAAGGTCGCGCCACCGCTCAGTCTAAATGGTTCGTCATAGCCGGTGAAGTCCGCTTCAACTGTTGGCTCTATCGGCTCGCTCATTAGCTTTCTACCTGTCGCTTGAATACTTCCGGAATTAATCCTCGTTGCTCGAGTTCGCGCGTGATGATTCGGACGCTGGTGTCGACGTTTTCCTGATTAGTCTGAACTACGATGGCCGGGGAAAGCGGCTCTTCGTAGGGATGGGAAATTCCAGTGAACTCCTCGATCTCGCCGGCCAGCGCCTTCTTATAGAGACCTTTAACGTCACGCTCAGCGAGCACCGTAATCGGGCAGTTGACGAAGACTTCGATGAATTCGGCTCCATCGCCTTCGATAGCGCGCCCCACTTCGTCGCGCACGGCTCGATAGGGCGAGATGGCGGCGGCTATTGCGCCTACACCGTTGCGGGAAAGCAGACGGCAAACGTAACCGAGGCGCCGTATGTTTGTGTCGCGGTCCTCCTTGGAAAAGCCCAGGCCCTTCGAAAGATTTGTGCGCACCTCATCTCCATCCAGCACTTCAACGTTGACACCTCGCGAGCCCAGTTCGCTTGCCAGGAGCGTAGCGAGCGTCGTCTTACCCGCACCGGACAAGCCGGTCAACCACAAAGTAAACCCCCTATTGCTCATACCACTCATTACTTTTTTAGGCCCCAACTAACTGCTCAGCCGGCAAAGCTCGCTGTGCATCAATTAGCACCTGCGCTACTTCTGGCCGCGAGAACTCAATCGGCGGCAACTCTCCCGCCCTGAGCAGCTCTCGCACTCTCGTGCCCGACATCGTCACATGCGCGGTCGTGTCGTGAGGGCAAGTCTTGCTGGAGGCCATCGCCCCGCACGAGCGGCAATAGAAGGTGTGGTCGAAGAAGAGCGGCGTCAGCCCCAACTCCTCCATTTCAAATTCGTCAAAGATGTGATGAGCGTCGTAGCTGCCGTAGTAGTTGCCAACGCCCGCGTGATCGCGACCGACGATGAAATGCGAGCATCCATAATTCTTGCCAATCAACGCATGAAAAACGGCTTCGCGGGGGCCGGCATAGCGCATCGCCGCCGGCAATACCGCCAGGATGGTACGTGTTGCCGGATAGTAATGCTCCAAAATCGTCTCATAGGACTGAATGCGCACCGCCGCCGGAATGTCGTCTGACTTGGTCTCTCCGACCAGTGGATGTAACAGCAACCCATCAGCGATCTCCAGCGCGCACTTCTGAATGTATTCATGGGCGCGATGTACTGGATTACGGGTCTGGAAAGCGACTATCCGACGCCAGCCTCGCTCCAGAAAGAGCGCGCGGGTCTCTGATGGGTCGCGGCAGTACTGGGGAAACGCGGCCTGGTGTGGACGGTTGAGGACGCTAACGCGGCCGCCAAGCAACCACTGGCCCTGCTGGTAAAGTGCATGCACGCCCGGATGCGCGTCGTCCATCGTGCGGTAGACGAGTTCGGCTTCACGTTGCTTGTCGTAGCCGTACTTTTCGCTGAGATGGAGCACGCCTATTAGCCGGCCATGCTCACGGAGCGCCACTTCTTCACCTTCAGTGAATGCGCTCGCTTCTTCGTCAGTAACGGAGAGCGTAACGGGTAGAGGCCACGCGACGCCGTTTGCCAGACGCATGTTGGTGAGCACGGAGCGGTAATCGGCTGCACCCAAGAACCCTTCGAGGGGTGAGTAGGCTCCGCTCGCGATCAATTCCAGGTCGGAGGTCTCCCGCGGGCTCAAATGCAGCGGCGGCATCGTGGCGGAAGATTCAATCAAACGCTCGCGTTCGCTGCCCGTTACCTGTCGGTCAATCAGTGCACCCCCGTGGGGGCTGATCAGTTTCATATTTTCATCACAGTGCCTTCTTCAGAATCGCGCAAAATTAGAAAGGAGCGGGTCCCCAAGCGGGCAGCCTGCTTGGGGTGTAGTATTGCTGCCTCAACTCGTCAGTTATTTCAGATGGATTCCGCATTCGGTTTTATCCGTGCCACGCCATCGTCCGGCGCGAGGCGTTTCACCAATCTGCACCGGCGTCGTGCACGGCCCACACCCGATTGACGAATACCCCCGGTCGTGAAGGGGGTTGTAAGGCACATCGTACCTGGCGATGTAGTTCCGGACATCGCTTGCCGACCAGGCAGCGAGTGGATGGATCTTGATGAGGCCGTACTTCTCATCTCGCTCGATAACTCCTACGCCCGCGCGCGCCGGCGACTGGTCGCGGCGAATGGCCGTCACCCAGGCGCGCAGTCCACTGAGCATCTCCCTGAGCGGCTCGACTTTACGCAACTGACAACAGAGGTTCGGGTGTCGCTCCCACAAACGCTCGCCGTGCTCGGCAGCTTGATCTTTAAGTGAAAGCCGCGTCGCACGTCGTTCAAACCGGACGCCGTAGCGCAGCTCAAGCTGGTCGCGCAAGGCATAAGTCTCCGGGAAGAGCAGGTCGGTATCAAGATAGAAGATGCGTGTGCCCCGGCTAATGTTTGACAACATCGCCACTAGCACACAGCCTTCAGCCCCGAAACCCGTAGCCAGCGCTATATCCGGACCAAACTCGTCGACTGCCCAACAAAGCACGGCTTCCGGACGCGCTGTTTCCAGTTCCGCGGCTTTAGCTTCTAGATCTCCAACTGTCGTTTCAGTCACGAATGACGGCGCAGCAACAGACATCCAGATTTCCTTTAGCAAGCCACCGCGAGCGCGGCTTCCAACTCTTCAGCGTTAACACCCTCGAGACTGGCCTCAAACCATTTCAAGCGCTCGCGCAAACGAACGACCTCTCCCACGACGATGACCGCGGGAGCCCGCATACCCGCGCACTCAGATTCCACTGCGATCGTGCGGAGCGTGCCCGTAACGGTTTGTTGGCCGTCGTAAGTGCCCCAGCGAACCACGGCAACCGGCGTTCCCGCCGAACGCGTGCCGAAGTGCAGTCTCAGCTTCTGCATCTTTGTCTCGTCCAGTTCTCCGGCTCGATACCTCTTGATCTGCTCTTCGTAGTGGGTCAGCTCCTCCTCAACGACGTCCGCCTGGGACCGCAGGTGTCTCGCCTGCATTGCCTGCGATAGAGCCCGCGATTCTGACTGAATTGTCCTGATTTGCTCCATGACGATTAACTAACACGGCAGCCGGCCAATCTTTTGATGGTCATTTGTGTCAAAAAAAACTCTCGCGCTAAGGAAGCACGAGAGTCAAAACTCCAACGATTCTTTAGCGATTAAGGTGAATGTATCACATATCGACAGGCCATTCGCATGTTGTTTGTACACATACAGCGACAGGCTGGAGTTTGGTTATTCATAATATTGGAACTATACGCCACGATGCCGACGACTTTAATCAAGACCGCAACCCGAGTCAACTTAAATTTTTTTATCAGCTAATAAATGCGGTTCGCATACTGAAATGATGGGACGGCGTATAGTAGGCGCCTATGTGCCTATTCAATTTTTTCGTTATCCTCTTCGTTTATCCTGAACGGATGATATTGATACCGTCAAAACAACTTGCCGAAAGCGAACTAAAGAAAGCCAATGATCGCGCCATCCGATAGAACCGCAAATTTCCATTACGCAATTCGCAATCTGATCGGTGCGGCCGAAGAGCAAGAGCGGGCCGGTCGCTCCGTAATCTACCTAAACATTGGTGATCCGCAGGCCTACGGGTTTCGACCTCCTGCTCATGTTGTTGAAGTGGTTGCGCGCGCCTTGAGAGATAGCTTCACGGGCTATGCACACTCAGCCGGGCTGCGCGAGGCACGCGCAGCAGTCGCCTCATATGCCTCGGCCCTTGGGGCTCCCACGGAGTTGGAACAAGTCCTGATGACCTCCGGCGCATCTGAGGCCGCCGACCTGGTGCTTACCGCGCTGGTTAACGACGGCGATGAGGTTTTGCTCCCGGTCCCGGGTTATCCCATCTATCCGGCTATCCTGAACAAGCTGGGCGCCGTCGCTCGGTACTACCGGTTGGACGAAACAAACGGCTGGCAACCCGCCAGTGAAGAGATCGGAAAATTGATTACTCCGCGAACGCGTGCGCTGGTTTTGATAAATCCGAATAATCCTACGGGTTCCATAATTCCTGATGAAACAACCAGTCGATTGCTGGAAGTCGCCGCGCAGCACCGGTTGTTGGTGATCGCAGACGAGGTCTATAGGGAGCTATGCTTTGCAAAGCCACCTACACCTGCGTCAGCCCTGGCGCAGGAGATGAAGGTGGCGTTAATTACTTTGGAGAGTTTGTCCAAGACTCATCTGGTGCCTGGCTGGCGGGTAGGCTGGATGCGCTACACTAACGGAGAAAAGATGAGTGACCTCACGCGCGCAATTGGTCGTTTGGCTAGTGGCCGACTCTGCTCCCCAACGCCTACTCAGTATGCGGTCCGCCCTGCGCTCGAAGGTGACAAGAGTTTCCTTAGTGAGTTCAAACGAGAGATCAGGAAGAGACGTGATTTCGTGATCTCGTCCGTCTCACAGATCGAACGGCTTTCGTGTAACACTCCAGGGGCGGCATTTTACGTAATGATCAAAGCGGACGATCCACTTCAAAGACCAGACGGAGAGTTTGTACTGGATCTGCTTCAACGCAGTGGCGTCCTGGTCGTGCCAGGCTCGGGCTTTGGCGCTGATTCCGGGCAGGGCTTGTTTCGTCTCGTCTATCTCCCAAACGAGCAGGTGCTGAGCGGTGTGTTCGACAAGATCAGTCGTTTTCTTGAGGAGTCGGGTAGTGGGTTAGTTTGATTTCGGAAGTCTAGAGTTCAACCCTTAGGTTGCCGTTTCGCGGCCACAAACTAAAGTTTGATGTTATGAAGCAAGCGCCTCCCGGCGAGTGTTAAACTCACCGCAGCTCTTTGACCGGAGACTGAAAGGAGGCGCTATGGACACAATATATATCGGCGTTGACTTTCATGCACGGCAACAGAC
>JALZJF010000191.1 GCA_030859905.1 Acidobacteriota bacterium | reverse complement strand
TAGGTTTCAAACTGGGCCTCTTTCAGGGCCGCTATGCAACATAGCAAACATGCCTTGCGCCAACTGGGAAACCGTTCCTGACGCCACCACAGTGGGCGCTGAATTTAGCTAAGGAATTTGGCTTTGTTAGCTGGGCGCAAACTACTACTTGCCGACGATTCAATCACAATCCAGAAAGTTGTAGCACTCACGTTTGCCGACGAAGGTGTCGAAGTCTTGACTGTGAGTGATGGCCAGAAAGCGATTGAACAACTCCAGGGATTTACGCCCGATATTGTGCTTGCGGACGTCTTCATGCCGGAAGTCAACGGTTATGAAGTTTGTAGACACATCAAACAAAATGCGAAGCTAAAGCATATTCCTGTTATGCTTCTGGTAGGCTCTTTTGAGCCGTTCGACGAAGCGGAGGCGCGCAAAGTTGGCGCGGACGATATCTTGACTAAGCCCTTTCAATCCATTCGACGCTTAATAGATAAGGTTGGCGAACTGATAAGTAGTAGGCCCCCAGCCGAAGCAATCACTGCGGAATTTCCGCATGTTCAAGAAGAAGCTGCCGAGCCTGAGAAACTGAGCACCGAGGAGCTGGCGATTACCACCGCCGACACGCAGCCCTTGCCGGTAGCAGAACTGCATCCGGACTACCCCGAATATCAGCCAGCGGCGGCGGTCCAGCAAGGAGACAACCGCTCACAGGAGCCGGTTGCGCCGACACAGCATCCACATGATGGGAAACAAGAGAACTTTCGAGAAAGTCAAATTATGGAGGGTCCCGGTAATGATTTGCGAAATGAGAGCGCCCTGGATGCGGGCGATGCGTTGTTAGATCTGGGTGATATCGGCCGGACCTCTACCGCCGCCACCGACGACTTTGTTTTGGACTTGGATTTTGATGAGCCCCAGCCGTCGTCTCGGCCCAGCGATGCAGCTATGAACGTGGTGAAGAGCGAGCCGCCGCTTTCAAGTGCATGGATGGGCACGTCGGAGCTTGCATATCGTCAGCACGGATTACCCTCGACTAGTGAGGAATCCACTCCGGCTACGCACCAGAAGTTTGTGAACACTCAGGAATGGAAGCATGAGAGTCCGCGTTCAACGCCGGATGACTTGCAGTCCAAAGGAAAGGCGAGCCTAGAACGAGTCACGGATGCGCCGGGGGACTTTGCGCCCACCGCCAGATCGAGCGGCCCGGTGGTCCTTGATCAGCTTTCGCCGGAAGTGATCGACGCCATAGCACGCCGTGCAGTGGAACAGCTTTCGGCCCGCGTCGTCCAGGAGATAGCGTGGGAAGTTGTGCCGCATCTCGCGGAACTCATGATCAAGCGCAAGCTGGAAGAAAACCAGTCGCAGCCGAAGTAGCTACCGACGAACGATTAGACGATTGAGCAGGCGTTGGCGGCAACGGCCTGCTCGATTTGTTTCTGAGGTTGTGAGTGGTCAGTGAACCACCCACGAGGTGGTTGTCCTAATTCGAGAGTTGGCTTGGAGGAGAGAAGCGATCCACGAAACGACACGAACTAACAGCAAGATTTTGTTGGTGATATTTAGTGATATTTCGTGGATCGTTTCTGATTTCCGCGCCCACCTCTTACAATGAAGTTTGATCAATAAGAGTCGACAACTGACAACTGACAACTGACCAACGATGGACATCCCTAAACAATACGACCCCAGGGAAGCTGAACAACACCACTATGCGCGTTGGGAGCAGGAAGGCTACTTCGCTCCCGAGATCAATCGCGACACGCAGGCGACAATCTTTTCTATTGTAATTCCTCCGCCCAATGTCACCGGTTCGCTGCACATGGGCCACGCACTCCAACACACGATGATGGACGTGCTCACCCGCTACAAGCGAATGTGTGGGTTCCGCACGTTGTGGCTTCCAGGAATGGATCATGCCGGCATCTCGACCCAGTTGATGGTCTCACGCGAACTGAAAAAGGAAGGGGTGTCTCGTCACGATCTCGGACGGGAAAAATTTGTTGAGCGTGTCTGGAAATGGAAGAGCGAGTCGGGGGGGCAAATCACGAAGCAGATGCGGCGCGAAGGCGCGTCGGTCGATTGGTCGCGCGAGAAGTTTACGATGGATGGTGATTTGTCGCGCGCCGTTCGGGAAGTGTTTGTAAGTCTTTATGAACAAGGATTGATCTATCGAGGGAATCGCATTGTCAACTGGTGTCCCAACGACCAGACCGTGCTTTCCGATCTCGAAGTGCAAAAGGATCCCCAACCGGGAAAGCTCTATTACCTCCGTTACCCGTCAAAAAACGGCAAAGGCGGCGTCACCGTAGCGACCACTCGGCCGGAAACAATGCTCGGGGATACGGCTGTGGCCGTAAACCCGAATGACGAACGCTATCGCAACCTGATTGGCGCGACACTGCTGCTCCCGCTCACCGGCCGCGACATTCCGGTGGTCGCGGACGAGTTTGTCGATCCTCAATTTGGAACCGGCGCGGTTAAGGTCACGCCGGCTCACGATCCCAACGACTACGAGATGGGCTTGCGGCACAGCCTTGCGCAAGTCGTGGTGATCGACCCGCATGCGAAGATGACAGCAGCCGCCGGCCCAGACTTCGCGGGACTGGATCGATACCAGGCTCGGCAGAAGGTGGTGGCGGAATTTGAGGAGTTGGGATTGCTCGAGAAGGTTGATGATTACGAGTTTTCGATCTCGAAGTGCGAACGCTGCAAGACCGTGATCGAGCCTTTGATTTCGCTGCAGTGGTTTTGCCGGATGGACAAGCTGCGCGACCTGGCGCTCGACTTGATGGCCCGGGAGAAGAAGCCTCAATTCGTTCCCGAAGTGCCTTACGAAAAGGTCTATACCAACTGGCTGGAGAACCTGCGCGACTGGACCATCTCGCGCCAACTGTGGTGGGGACATCAGATTCCCGCTTGGTACACGATAGACGGCGAGGTCGTGGTTGCTCGTTCATATGAGGAAGCCTGTGCCAAAGCCGGCGCCGATGAGTTAACCCAGGACCAGGACGTGCTGGACACCTGGTTTTCGTCCGCGCTCTGGCCTTTTTCAACACTGGGTTGGCCGGAAGCAACTGAGGACCTGAAAACATTCTATCCCACCTCGGTGCTGGTTACGGCCCGCGACATCATATTTCTATGGGTCTCGCGGATGGTGATGATGGGAACAAAGTTCATGGGCCAGCGTCCTTTCGACGACGTATTCGTCACGGGGACCATTCTCGACAAAGACGGCCAGCGCATGTCAAAGACGAAGATGAATGGTGTTGACCCGCTCGAGGTTTTCGATAAGTACGGGGTGGACGCCACCCGCATCATGCTGGCTTCCGTGGGCAGCACTGACATTCGCTGGAACGAGAAGCAGGTCGAGTCCTATCGCAACTTTGCCAACAAGATCTGGAATGCAGCACGCTTCTGTCTGATGAATTCGGAGGGAGCAGTTGTTGATCCGGAGAGTCTGCGGGCCGGAGGACGAGAGCTGGCTCTGCACGACCGTTGGATACTGTCTCGCTTGAACAAGACCACGGGCGATATGCACGAGGCGCTTTCCGCTTATAAGTTCCACGAAGCGGTGCAAACGCTGTATCACTTTTTCTGGGACGACTTCTGCGATTGGTACATCGAGCTGACGAAGGCGGAGGTCACGGCCGATGATGCCACCGGGCGACGGACTGAAGCTCGGACGCGCCTCTTGACCGTGCTCGAGCAGGCGTTGCGGCTGCTCCATCCATTCATGCCGTACATTACCGAGGCGTTGTGGCAGCGTTTGCCGGGCGCCGATGCAAAGCTGCTTCACCAGTCCTACGCAGGCGCTTCGCCGACAATCATGCTTACCGCCTATCCGCAGAGCGCGACTGAGCTGATCGATGAGAAGGTCGAATGGGAAATGCAAGCGGTAATTGACCTGATTTCGAGGGCGCGTAATCTCCGTTCGGAAATGAATATCAAGCCGGGCTCACGCGTCCCGATCTTGATTGGCTCTCCCGATGAGAAGTTAAGGGAGGTGTTTTCCGCGAGTACCGATCAGATTTCCAGATTGGCTCGGGCGTCCGACGTTTCCATCAGCGATCGACTGGATGCGCCGCGAGCCTCTGCCCGGCATGTATTAATGGGCGGGGCGGAAGTGGCTATTCCACTCGAAGGTCTTATTGATTTTGAACAAGAACGCCAGAGACTGTGGAAGGAGCTGGAAAAACTCCAGGCGGAGGCGAGCAAGCTCGAGGCACAACTGGGTAATGCGAGCTTCGTCGAACGAGCGCCGGAAGAGAAAGTCAACGAAGTGAGGGCTCGCATCACGGATATTGCGCAGCGTTCGGCGCAACTCAAACAAACAATCGAGAACCTGCAATGAACTGGCTGGACGAAGGCGCGCTCTATTCTCAGATTTCCGTCTTCCTGCGCGAAGACCTCGGCCGAGGCGACATCACGAGCCAGGCGATAGTGGCGCGAAACACGCGCGCCCGCGGCCGCTTCGTCGCCGGGGAAAAAATGATTGTCGCGGGACTGGAGGCGGCCGAAGAAGTGTTCATTTCCCTGGACTCCCAACCTCAGCTCGAAGCGTTTGTCGGCGATGGCGAAGAAATCGAAGCGGGCAAGGTGATTGCTCGCATGGTCGGGTTCGCCGACGTGCTGCTTGCAGGTGAGCAGGTTGCCCTGAACCTGATGCGGCGACTCTCCGCCGTGGCCACTCTGACCAATCAATTTGTCCGCGCAGTCGAGGGTACCGGCGCTGCGATTGTCGATTCCCGTGACACCACGCCGGGAATGCGAATGCTGGAGAGGTATGCCGTGCTTCTCGGTGGCGGGCGTTGCAGTGGGTTCGGCCTGGATGACGGCGTGCTGATCACGTCAAACCATCTTGCGATAGCGGGCGGGGTGGCTGAGGCTGTTAAAAGCGCCAGGGAAAAACTTGGTCATCTCCACAAGATCAAGGTTCAAGTTTCGAGCGAGATCGAACTGCGAGAAGCAATTATCAATGAGGCCGACATTCTTCTGCTTGAAAACCTGCCCGCCGATGAAGTCGCACGCCTTGGGACTCTGGCAAGGAACCTTTCCCCGGTAGTGAGCATTGAGTGTTCCGGCAACATCAACCTGGAAAACGTGCGCGCCTACGCCGAGGCTGGTGCAAACACGATTAGCATAAGCACGCTTACGAATTCTGCGCGGGCGATGAAGGTAACCTTTCAAATCCAGCCGTTTTGATGTTCGGGATTACTCATCGTCTGTTCTGGCCGGCCGCCTAAAAACGAACACGATCCACGAAACCACACGAAACGGCACGAAATAGATGCCTTATTTCGAGTTACTTCGTGTCGTTTCGTGGATCGTTTTACTGGTTGGTTACTCTTTCAGCAAACTGCTGTGGAACTGACAGGGCTATCCTGGCGTGTAAACTGCGCATCTTATCGAGCTTGTAACCATCGCCTCACAGGGCGTATCTTAGGATGTGATTAACACACGAGGAGTTTCAGATGCAAAGTCAATTTATTCGTAAGGCCGCGTTTCTCGTTGCTGGTGTAGTGGCTATCAGCTTTTGTTTGATTGATGCCGATGCCCAAACGAAAAGAAGGCGCTCGCGTCGCGTCGCCCGACCGGTTATCACCAACCCGGTAATAACTCCAGCCGAGCAAAAGACGACTGATAGCGGCGACAAAATTATCAGTACCGCGGATGAAACGCCCGACGCGGAGCCAAAGAAAGGTAAGACCGGGGCGAAACCGGCATCCGATGACGAGGATATACAGCAGACCATCAACAGCCTCTCCAATCAAGTGAACAGGCTAAACGACAAACTGAGTCAGATGCATGAGACCGACCAGGCTTTGGTGGACCTGGAGCGGCTTTCTCGGGCCGAGCAGCGTGCGGAGTCTCTGAGATCGCAGCAGGTCGAGGTCGAGAGTAAGTTGGCCGACTTGCAGTCGAAATTGGAGGAGACTGAGTATCTTGTAAAACCGGAGAACATTGAGCGAGGGATGGCGACTTTTGGCTCCACCCGTCCCGAAGAAGTGCGAGAGGCGCGACGGCGGAAACTTGAGAGCGATAGAACTCGACTCCTGGCACAAATGAAAATTCTGGAAACCAGCCGCGTACGGCTGGAATCCGCAGTGACCACGGCGGATGCGGAAGTAGATCTCCTGCGCCGTCGTTTAGAGTTGCGACGAGCGCAGGAGAGCACCTCGTTAGAGTCTACCGAATCGCGCCCCGCAGACAATCGACCAAAGCCGGAGTAGTTCGTTAGCGACCGCAGCGAGAGGCTTAAGTCCAAATAATCGACGCGACTTGATGCTTGAGCTGGTTGAATGCGGTCGCTACCGCTCCCGGTTCTGTACGGCACTTCATGGGAACGATTGCCCAACGCGACCTTTACCGCATAATCACTAACGCAAACAAGCGCGGCGAGCGCGTGGTGGTTGCTACCGTAGCGCACACTCGCGGATCAACTCCACAGCGGCGCGGCGCCAAGATGCTGTTTCTCGAAAGTGGCGAAGTTGCCGGCACGGTTGGTGGCGGCTGTATCGAGGCGGAGGTTTGGTCGGAAGCGCGAGAGGCCCTGCGCTCGGGGAAATCGGCACTGCACCATTTTTCGCTTACTGCTGAAGAGGCTAGCGAAGAAGGAATGGTCTGCGGGGGAACAATGGATATCTTTATTGATGTGATCGGTATTGCGCGGTAAGGAAAAAACCATTTTCCATTTCTCATTTTTCATTGATCTGTATCCCGGAGTGAATCCGTCAAACTCTTTAGATGACAATGAGAAATGGAAAATGGAAAAGGGAAAATGTTTCTGAACGTGGCGAGTGAATCAATATCTCTAAAGGCCGACAATGTCTGAATCCCTTCTGGAAAACTACAAAGCAAAGCATCAGCATCCGCTGAACAAACTCTGCCATAGCGTGGGAATTCCGATGATTGTGCTTTCCCTCCCGCTATTCTTCTTCACCTGGCGCTGGGCATTGGCACTATTCGTTGTGGGCTGGATTCTCCAATTTATTGGCCATGCGATCGAAGGCAATCAACCGGCGTTTTTCAAGAACCCTGTCTACCTGCTGGTTGGGCCATTGTGGCTTCTTCGCCGCGCTGCTGCGGCGGTTGGCCTGGCAAAGACATCTGATCCCCCAGCGAGCGACATCTGCTAAGTAGCCATTCTTCTAACCATCCGAATGCCGGAGCCAATCGATTCGCTAACCGCGCTTCTCCTCGACGCGATTGAGCACGTGCTGGACGAAGGCTCGATCGCGGCGCTCGCCACGCTAACCCGTGCTTCCGAAAATGTCGGCGCCAAGATAATTGTCCCAGAATCGGGCCCTGTGGTTGGCAGCCTCGGCGACGTAGCCCTCGATAAAGCGGTAGCGCAATGGGCGACGAAATTCCTGGCAGCGCGAGACGAAGCCCATCTATTTCAAGTCCGCGACTTTGCTCCCGAGTTGGCCGAATGGGCCGAGGCGAGTATTTTGTTCGAGCGCCTGCAGCCTGAACCCCGCCTGGTGATTTGCGGCGCCGGCCACGTTGGCGCCGCACTCGCACGCCTGGCAAGTCTTACCGGCTACAAAGCCACATTGATTGATGACCGTCCGGGCTTTGTAGCACGCGCTCGCTATCCCGACGACCGCATTCAGTTGATAGCCGCCAACAATTGGAACGATGCTGTGCGCCGTGCGATTGGGAATGGCCGGGGCGTCTCAGTAGCAGTAGTGACCCGCGGCCACAATGAGGACGAGGAGTGCCTGCGGGCCGTGATGACGACCAATGCGGACTATGTCGGACTGATCGGTAGTAAACGTCGAACCAATATTGTGCTGGACCGGCTTCGTCAAGCTGGAACCAACGAGGAAAAGTTGAACCACGTGCATGCACCCGTGGGCCTGGATATAGGCGCGGTCACTCCTGAAGAAGTGGCTTTGGCGATCCTGGCCGAGATAGTGGCTGAAAGGCACGGCGGCGTGGGTGGTTCGCTCTCATCATGGCGGCGCGATCCGAAAGACGTACAAGTCATGCGGTAAACGGTGTTGGAAGGTGAACATCAACAGAAGCAGTAGAACGATCTTCGAAAACACACGAAGTAACTCAAATTAAGGATTCGTTTCGTGTGATTTCGTGGATCGGGTTTGTCTTCAGCAGCCTGTATCATGTCTGAAAACGCAGTGCAGGTAGAGATCGTTCCAACACCAGTTCGTCCGCACGGCGGCATGTTCCGCGCGCTCTCGCATCGCAACTACCGCCGGTTCTGGGTGGGGGCCTTTCTTTCCAATGTGGGCACGTGGATGCAAGCCGTCGCTCAGGGATGGCTCGTGCTACAACTCACGAATTCTGCATTCTGGCTGGGTCTTGACGCTTTTGTGGCCACGGTGCCCGGGTTCTTCCTTACTCTTGCCGGCGGAGTGTTTGCGGATATTGTCGATCGCCGCCGGCTACTCCTCTATACGCAAGTGGTTGCCGGTCTCGCCGCCTTCGCGCTAGCGATACTGGTTGGAACGAACTCGGTAAACGTCTGGATGATTCTCGGGTTCTCCTTCATAACCGGATGTTGCATGGCTCTCGCCGGACCTTCGTACCAGGCAATGACATTCGACCTGGTCGGTCGCGAAGATCTGGCCAATGCAGTGGCGCTCAACTCGTCACAGTTTCAACTCTCGCGGGTCGTCGGACCACTATTTGCGGGTTTGGGATTCAAGTTTTTCGGCCTGGCGGGATGTTTCTATGCCAACGGTGTTTCGTTTATCGCGGTGGTGATCGCGCTCAAGCTGGTCCACTTCGACAAAAGCAAGAAGAACCTCTCTACTCACTCCGTCAAGGACCGCCGCGCGCTTTGGCGGGATTTGATCGAGGGCTTCCGCTATGTGCGCAATCGTCCGCGCGTGTTTTCCCTCCTCTCGATCTCTGCGGTAACCAGCCTGTTCGGCGCCCCTTACCTGACTCTGGCGCCAATCTTCGCTCGCGACATTTTCAAACTTGGAGAGTCTGGCCTCGCCTGGATGATGGGTATCGCGGGAGCAGGGGCTTTTTTCGCCGCGCTGCTGCTGGCTTACCTGGGTGACTTCAAGCGGAAAGGCTGGTCGGTTTTAGGTGGCGCATTCTCTTTCGGGGTTTGTTTGATCGGATTTGCACTCTCGACTCGCCTCGCAATCTCGCTAATCTTCCTTTTCGGGGTGGGCTTTTCGATCGTAACCTCGGTGGCCGTCGCTAACACGCTGTTGCAAAAACTTGTCACCGATCAGATGCGCGGTCGCGTCATGAGCATGTTCATTCTCTCATTCGTTGGTACGATGCCCATCGGCAATCTGATCGCCGGAGTCGTTTCTCATCGATTCGGCGCGCCTATCGCTTTGGCGGCTGGCGGAATGGCGATCATCCTGTATGTAACCACAGTGGCCATCACGAACCAGCGCCTGCGGGAACTTTACTGAGTCAATTTGTGTTACGAGCCGGAACTAATGTACAAAGTCAGCATATCAACCAGCGACCGCCGACGATAGGAGGCATACCGGTCATGGGTGTGACCATCTGGCAGCGGCTTTTAATCGCACGAGGATGAACAGAATGACATTTCAAAGTAAGAATGGTCTCACACAATATTCAATAGCCTTCTTTATTCTGCTGGCTACGGCGTCTGCTACGCTCGCACAGCAGGGCTGGATCGCCACCAAAATCGCCACTGCACCCGGCGATCTGAATACGGTATTTTTCTTGGACAGCAAACGAGGCTGGGTAGGTGGCGACAACGGTTTTCTCGGTCGTACGGATGATGGAGGGCGCACCTGGGTCCGGCAGAGCGTGGGAACCACTGACGCAATTAACGATATCTATTTCCGTGATAAAGAAGACGGATTTTTGATTGCCGGCAATACGATATTTGCAACCCGCGACAATGGAACGCGGTGGAGCGAGTCGAGAAGTTTTCTTCCGAGCCAGTTCGATGGAGCCACTGTAGAACTCTACAGCGTTCGGTTCTCCAGCAAAAAGAAGGGCTGGGTGGTGGGTTCAGTGAGCCAACAAGATCGAGTAATTGACAGCATTCTCGTCTATACCGATAACGAAGGAGAAACGTGGCAACGTCAGCGCGCGCCCACTCGTTCCGAGTTAATCCACATTGATTTTGACAATGACCGCCGCGGTTGGATCGTCGGGGCGGAGGGAACGATCCTCAACACGGTCGATGGTGGCCAGACCTGGAACCGACAGACGTCAGGAACCACTTCGACCCTCTTCCATACGGAATTTCGCAACGATAAGAAAGGCTGGGCGGTGGGCGAGCGGGGCACCATTTTGAGGACAACCGACGCTGGCATCACCTGGATTCCGGTGACCGCGGGAATACGTTCGACTTTGCTCAGCGTCGAGTTTGTGAGCAATGATGAAGGGTGGGCTGTGGGACGCGCGGGCACAATTCTGCGCAGCGACAACGCCGGGTCGTCCTGGATTCAGCAGGAATCCACTGTTAAGAATAATCTCTACGCACTCCACTTTAATAAGAAGATTGGCTGGGCGGTGGGCAGTGATGGAATGATTCTGCGGTATGAACGGTGAGTGCAGCAGCTAAAGCTGATTGTAAAACTCAGCTCGTAAAGGAACATCTTTACCTCAGGCAACGTCGTCGCACATTACAGAACCGGGAGCGGTAGCGACCGGATCCTAAACTCGACCGGTCTTCATTGCGGTTTTACTGGGCGTTGAGTGCTTGGATCCGGTCGCTACCGCTCTCGGTTCTGTAGTGGAGCCTAGCGGAGCAACCGTTTGCGGCTCGGACTCATCCGAATCTTCGAGGTTATCAGGATGGCCGCAAAATATAGCGACCACCATAACTCTCGGTCCTCCTGTGATTTCGCCCGGCATGCGCAATGTGCCGGGCGGTTTTTTGTCTTGATTTCCGAAAAGGATGTTGCGGCAACGCGACTTGCGATTGGGCAGCAGCCGTTAGCTAGGATGTCTTGTACCGGTGAATGGCAACTGCGGAGAATCTTGCAGGCTGATGCTTCCATCCACCTGCGTTCCGTCAACTTCGCCAACAATCGTAGCTTCCAGAGCCTGAACGCCCATTTCGAACGATAATGTAGCCGTGAATGAATCGCCGGCGAGCGTCGCTGAAACTATTTTCGCGTCACCCATCTCGGAGGTAACGCTTCCGCCCAGCCCGGATTCTGTTTGCCAGATTTTGAGAGTCGCGGGAATGTTTTGACCAAACGGTGTTTGAATGTCTAATGTCCAGTCGCCCAGGATAAGCGCCGCATCACTTTTGCCCTTGGGGTCTGAAGGCGCAGAAGTTTTTTCCTTCCGCTTGCCCGCTGTATTGTAGATCTCAATCGCATCGGTATAAGGCTTTACCTGCTCTAGAACTTCGGCGCCATCCCCAACAATTACAATCGCAGCCTCGCCGGGCCTCACATACTTCGTAGCCACTGCTTGAATCTGTTCAGTAGTCACCGCATGAATTTGTTGCCGGTAAGTCTCCAGATAATCGTCAGGCAGGCCGAACATTTTTATTTGGACCAACTGGTCGATCAGACCTTCCTGAGTTTCCAAACGTAGAGGAAACACTCCGGTCAGATACGACTTGGCGTCCATAACCTCTTTTTCGGACACCGGCTCGGTGCGAATCCTATCCAGCTCGTGGAAAAACTCCTTCAGCGAATCGCCGGTCACAGATGTTCGAACCTCAGCGGTGGCGCGAAAAGTTCCCGCCGTGCGGCGCGCATCGAGACTCGAATATGCGCCGTAGGTGTAGCCCTTATCCTCACGCAGGTTCATGAAAAGCCGCGAGGAAGCGTTAGCTCCCAACACTGTGTGCATGAGCAACATCGGGAAATAATCCGGAGCGGTGCGCGGTATTCCAGTATTGGCAATTACGATATTTGACTGAGCTGACCCTGGCCGGTCCACGAGATACGCCGAGCGCGACGCGCGGGATGGAGGGGCAGGGAAATCATCCTTTTGAAGTTCCGCTGGCTGCCAGTCTGCAAACAAACTCTCGATCCTTTTGAGAAGGACATCAGATCGAACGTCACCAGCGACGACAAACACTGCATTGTTAGGCAGGAACTTTGACCGGTGAAACTTGACGATCCGTTCTCGCGTGGTTGCGTCGAGAGATTCCAGAGTAGGCGCGATCACGGAGTAGGGATGATTGCCAAAAACTACCCGCGAAACCATCTCGGTCGCCAGAAAGGATGGCTGGGCTCTCTGCTGTCTAAGACTTTCCTTCGTGTTCTCCTTGATCAGTTCGACCTCGTTTTCAGGAAAAGAAGGATTGCGAGTTACATCCGCAACGAGATCGAGGATATGGTCACTAAAAGTTGCCAGCGATGAGGCGCCGACAGTGGTGTAATCGGAGTTTGCTCCAGAGCTCAGCGTGGCTCCCATTCTTCCAACCTCGTCGGCAATTTCCCGGCTCGTCAACGATTCTGTGCCCTCCGTTAACAGTCCTGTCAACAGATCGGTCAACCCGGGTAGTTCGGGAGGATCATGCGCATCGCCCGCTCGGAACGCCAGACGGTAACTGACGAGCGGCAACCGGGAATCTTCAACTATGACAACGATCAGGCCGTTCGACAGCGTTATCTCTGACGCTCGCGGAATGGGGATCGGCCGTGGGGGCAAGGGTGCGGGGGCCTGGTGGCGAAAGGATTCCAGTAGAGTCATTTTTTACGGATGGAACGGTGCTGAGCCGGTTTCAGTCTATTTTAGTAATGTCTGCAGGCTGCTGTGCCGGACCAGGAATCTGAGCGTTTTCCCCAAGCGGCGTCCCGGGCGCCCCGGAGGGAGCCGGTTGTGGAGGTATTTGTGGTGCGGGCGCCGTTGGCTGTTTCGGGTCTCCGGGGGACTGAGGTGATGCGGCCGCGGGCACCTCCGCTTCCTCGTCCACCAGCGCTGCAGGGATGATGTCGAGCACCACTCGATTCTCGACATCAAGAAAGCGACTCACTGCGCCTTTGATGTCATTAGCTGTGATTCGTAAATACTGATCGAGCTCGGAATCGATTAGCTGGGGATCACCGTCATAGAGCGCATACTCAGAGATGCGTTGCGCGCGATACATCGTCGATTGCCTGCCACGAACAGCGTCATTGCACAATGAGTTGTGCAGCTTTTCCATTTCCGCCTCCGATGGGCCCGACGTTCCGAGGCGCTTTATCTCATCAAAGATTTGCTGGCGGATGACATCTACCTCTTCGCCGGGTTTTGGCAAAGCGAAAATGTACCAGGCCGAGGGCCCGCGTCGCTCATCTACGCCTCCTTGAATTGAAACTACCGACTCATCGCCCTTAACCAGCTTTTGATAGAGCCGCGAGCTATCTCCTTCGAAAAGCAGTTCGGCAGAAAGTGTAAGCGCGTAGTAGTCTGGTGTTCTGCGAGCGGGAATCTTCCAACCCAGGACGAATGCAGGGGCCGGCGCAAGCTTGTCGTAGTAGGTTTCCTGAGTTCGTGCGACTTCACCAGGTTCGCTCACGTCAACTGGTGGCGGATCGGGCTGGCTGGGAATTTCTTCGAAGTATTTCTCCACTAAAGAGCGCGCTTCTTGTTCGTCGAAATCACCGACAATACACAGCACCGCGTTATTCGGCGCGTAAAAGACTCGGAAAAACTCACGGACGTCGTCGATTGTAGCGGCGTCCAGATCCTCCATCGAGCCTATGGTTGAATGGGCGTTGGCCGGATTCTTGAAGATCAGTTCATTAATGCGCAGAAAGGCATTGATGTATGGCTGATTGTCGTAACGTAGTCTTTTCTCTTCCTGAACTGCATTGCGTTGGTTGTCCAGGTTCTCCTGTGTCACCTTCAATGAGCGCATGCGATCGCTCTCGAGCCACAGCGCCAGGGGAAGATAATTGGCTGGGAGCGTTTCAAAATAGTTTGTGCGCTCAGTAGACGTGGTGCCGTTCATCGTTCCGCCCGCGTTAAAGATGTGCTGAAAGTGAGCAGCCTTGGGAACATTCTCCGATCCTTGAAACATCATGTGTTCGAAGAGATGGGCGAACCCGGTACGGCCCTCTTTCTCGTTGCGCGAGCCGACATCGTAATAAACGGCGACCGAGACTACCGGCGTCGCCTGATCCTTGCTCAGTATGACGCGAAGACCATTTAAAAGCGTGAATTGTTGTATCGTTGTTGGTGGGAGCTGAAAAGTTTCTGCCACGTGTGTCTCGATTCGCCTAATGTTAATTTGGGCGCGCACCCCCTGGGTGGGCCAGTTCTTATTGTTGAATTAAGGGAGCGCCCGTAAAAGTCCGGATTAGGCCGGCTTTTCGTTAATCATGCCGCGTAATTCCGCCCGCAGGCGTTCAATCTCAGCAAGTTTCTGTTCCACGCGGCCAAATAGTGCGGCCTGTGTCCGGATACCTTCGTCGATTAGGAAACCAGCAGCTTCAGCGCGGTTGCGAAAAACGCCGGCCTGAACTAACTGTTCCAGTTTGTCCTGGGCTTCGGGGGAGATCTTAACGGCAACTACGTAATCGTCCTTCGCGGACATAGCTCGCTCAATCGTTCGGCTGATGTCGCGCCCGATTGCACTCAGCGATTCAGGGATACGAGAGGCTATGTCGCGCACGGAGGCAGTTCGCGACGGGTCCTCGGAATCATCATGGGGCTCGTCTGCCCGAAGCATTAAGTCATCAACTGTTTCGGACTCGCGGTGCTCTTCTCTCTGGTATGGGCTGCTCATATCTGAAGCTCCTTATAAAAATGATTTAGCGTCAACTTGATGTCGTATCTACGATGAAGATCGTTAGTAAGTTCATTTTACGGACGCATCCGAATGCCCGTCAAGGTTCGCTCATACAAACGCAGATAAACTTCCAAATTCGTAGGAATGGACATTCACCCCGCGCTGAACAAATGAACCAGACCCGCCGCGGGGGTAGTGATGCAGTTTAGAGTTCATCAAGCTTTAGCTTGCGTGGTGAAGCGGCAGCCTAAAGGCTGAACTCTGAACTTCCGGCTTCAAACTGCATCAGTACCCGCGGTGGGCGCAACCTTGCTCACTTCCACGGCATCATTTAGTATTGCAGTCCGACTGGTGGACTCAGTTTGAGAGGTTTCACCAGCTAGCCTAAATTCAGAGGTAATGGTGTTGAAAACGATTTTCTCGCGGGCCACAATTGCTCTCTGTCTGCTCATTCTCTTAATTCCCGGTTTTGTTTTTTCGCAACAGAAGCAGCAGACCCAGCCTCCGGTGGGTCGCGCATCTGGAAAGCCGCCTGCGGGGGCTTCGGTGCCGGGCAGACGTGGCCCGCGCGGAAACGCTAGTCACATTCCGCTGATCGAAAGAGATTTTGACGAAGCGCTGGACATTATCCGGGAAAACTACATCGAGGGTAAGCAGCTCGACTACAACTCGGTTTTTAAGTCGTCAATTATTGGCATGCTGCGCTCGCTGGATCCGCACTCAAACTATTACGATAGGGAAGAGTTTGATGAGCTTAAAACTGATCAACGCTCTGAATATTTCGGGATCGGAGCTTCTATTCAAAACTATACAATCGGCAACGATACCGATACGTTTATCGCCGCCACTTTCGACAATGCGCCGGCAAACCGGGCCGGGCTGCGATTTGGCGATCGAATTCTCGAAGTTGACGGCGTCAAGATGTCAGGCAAGCTTTCCAGCAGCGTGCGGGACAAGATTCGTGGTCCCCGCGGTTCAGTTGTGAAGATTACTGTCGAGCGGGCTGCCGATAAGCGCGTCCAAACGGTCGAGATTACCCGCGATTCCGTGCCTCAACCATCCATCCCCGATGCTTATCTAATTAAACCCGGTGTCGGATACGTTGATATGACTCGGGGATTTAATTACACGACAACCGATGAGCTTCAGCAAGCTATTGAAGGCCTTCGCTCAAGAGGTATGAACTCGCTGGTGCTCGATCTGCGAAACAACCCGGGCGGGTTTCTGGAACAGGCAATCCACGTCGCGGAAGTGTTTTTGCCGAGCGATCAATTGATACTAACGCAAAGAGGTCGAAACGGACTCCGAGACAACACCTACAAATCCAGAAATAGCTCACCGGATCTGACGCCGCTAGTCATCCTGATTAATGAGAATACAGCCTCGGCTTCGGAAATCGTGGCTGGCGCAATGCAAGACCACGATCGCGCGCTGATAGTGGGAAAGACCAGCTTTGGGAAAGGCCTGGTTCAAAGCATCATTTTGCTGGAGTATGGCGCGGGTTTAACCCTTACCTCGGCTAAGTATTTCACTCCTTCGGGTCGATTGATTCAGCGCGATTACTCTAACGGTGGGTTTTACGATTATTACACGCAGGGCGGTTCAATTCGCCTGGATCGCCAGGCCGTTCCTGAAAAGCCGGCTGGTCCGGAGAGAAAGACGGACACTGGTCGCGCGGTCTATGGTGGCGGCGGTATTTCGCCCGACGAAAGTGTAAGCGCAAGGACAATCACCCCGGTCCAACCTCGTTTGATCAGTCCAGTTTTTGCCTTTACCAGGGAATTAGTTAGCGGCCGAGTCCGTGATTTCGAAGCTTACAAAGTTCAACAGGCAATAGATTTCAGTCATGACCTCCAGCCCTCGGATTTTCCGATGACCGATTCGCTCTTCAAAGCCTTTAAAGAGTTCGTGGCCAACGATTCGTCATTGAGGGCATTGGCGCCGCTATTGGACTCAAATCGTCGTTTCCTCGAGTTACAGCTGCGATTCAACATCGTGACTGCCGCCTATGGACGAGTTGTAGGTGATCGCGTTTTCGTAACCACCGACGATCTGCAAGTCGCCCGAGCCATAGACGTTTTGCCGCGGGCTCGTGATTTAGCTATGTCGGCAATGCGCCAGCGTGCCCAGCCCTAGTCCCGCTTCTTAGGGTTCAAGTTCCCATGTTGTCAGGGGCGCAATCTTATTCGATTGAGCCCCCTTATGGGCCTAGCAGCCGAGTGGTTGTGCTAACCCAACAGGTCTCAGCAGCGATTCTTTTACACTCCAAACGGGTCATCCAAATGGGTCGTTGACACGCCAAACACTATTCAGTAGAGTCTGTCCGCGTAATTTCTTCGCGAAGTTCTCTCGTTCTCGCGTGACGCTCCCAGCTTCCAAGGTCTCGCGCG
>JALZJF010000168.1 GCA_030859905.1 Acidobacteriota bacterium | reverse complement strand
ACTGTTCTTTCAGGAAGCTTCCGGCCATGTAAAGTGCGCGGATGCTTTCACCTGCGGCGTCGAGCATTTGAGTAGCGCTAAGCGCCCCGTTCATGATGCGCATATCGTGAGCGCCGACGCTATTGTTAAAGAGTGGGAGGGGATGCAAGAGTACCCGCCGGCCTTCGCTTGCCAGAGCGTATGGAAGCTGCGCCACCACAGCCTGCGCCTCAGCGCCGAGTTCCGCGCTGAACATGATCACCAGGTCGCCTTGCGACTCGGTGAGCGAGTGTCGCAGCGTCGCCAGGTCCCCCTGTTCGACACCCAACTTGCGGGCAACCAGGGCATCCTGAGACGGCGTCTGCAGGGCAAGGACCGCAGCGGCAAGGCTTCCGGGACGGATGTGAATAAACCGCGCCGCTTGTTCGGTCAGCCGAATGCGAACGCTGTTGATTACCGTGAACTTCGCGCCGCCGTTGCGGACCGCCTGCCGGACCTGCTTGGCTGTTAGCGGTTGCAATTCCTCGGGCTCGCCACCAATTAATAGAATCGTGCTGGCATGGCGGATATCATTGTGCGTTGCCAGCGAACCGCCGAGGTTGTCGAAAAAGGGCTTTAGGTTGAATGCGTCGGTGGCGGTGTAGTTTTCTGTTCCGACTAACTCGCTGGCAAACTTGTAGAGGACGTAATTAGCCTCGTTGGTAATACGCGGACTGCCGACAACTCCTATCGCGTTAGGACCATGCGCATCGGCGGTGGCATCCAGGCTTTGAGCTACGTGGCGAATCGCGTCGTCCCAGGTGGCGGGAATCAGCTTGCCACCTTTCTGGTAGCGGATTAGTGGGGTGCGAATGCGCTCTTCGTGGTTCACGAAGTTATGACCGAACCGCCCCTTGATGCAAAGAAACTCGCCGTTAAGCCCATTGACATAACGATCGCGAGCCACAATGCGCATCAGCTCGCCACCCCGCGAACCCAGCGACATCTGGCACCCATCCGAACAATAGGTGCAAGTTGAAATTATCTGGGTAAGTTCCCATGGACGTGCCTGGTGCCGGTAAGTGGCGTCCAGCAGCGTTCCCGTGGGACAAACTTCAATGCAGTTACCACACTGAGAACAATCCAGCCAGCCGCCGTAAGTGCCAATGACAGTATTTGAGCCGCGCCCGCCCGCTTCGATTGCATCCTCGCCCATCCACTCATCGCAAACGCGCGTGCAACGCTTGCATAAAATGCAGCGCTGCGGATCGTTTGCGACTATGGGCGAGAGGTACTTTTCTGGATAATAATTCTTCTTCTCAGTAAATCGCTCTTCCAAGCCACCCCAGTCGAACGCCAGCTCCTGCAACTCGCACTCGCCGCCGCGATCGCAAACGGGGCAGTCGAGCGGGTGATTTGCCAGCAGGAATTCCATCATCCCCCGCTGCGCTTTCTCTATTTCCTCACCTTGCGTGGTGACCACCATGCCATCGGTGCAAATGATCGTGCACGAAGTTTGCAGCTTGGGCATTTTCTCAATGCGCACCAGACACGTGCGACAGGATGCCTGCAGCGCTAAATCGGCGTAGTAACAGAAGGAGGGAATGTCGAATCCCTTTTCGCGACAGACATCGATCAGCCGCGCGCCTTTCGACACCTGGAAGTCTTTGCCGTTGATTGTGACTTTGATCACTGCAGATGACATTTAGGAATTACTGAAAATCATATGTTAGTTCTTACTGATGTATCGCTCAACTACACTAACGAGCGCGTTGATCCGTTCGTCGGTCTCGGCTGTTTTCTTTGCAAGATCCTGAAACGTCGCTGCGACTTGCTCGAAGGTAGCGTTCACTTGTTCGAACCGTGCGCCCATTTGCTCGTTTGTTTTTGTTATCTCCTGTTCGTGAATCTGAGCAATTGTTAGAAGTGCAGCGATGGCCTTGTCGTTTCGATCCATCCGCGCCTCCGCTTTAGTGTGGCGTTCTGATGAGACGGCCTGCTGCTCAATAATCGTGTTCAAGATGTTCTTCATTCTCAGATATTCTTCTTCTGTCATGATTTTGTCCTCACAGCGCGACATGTTCCTCAACCAACGGGGCCAAGTGCCTTTTGAAATCCTCCGGGAACCTCTTGATCGCCGACTGAATTGGCCACGCCGCCGCATCTCCGAGCGGGCAGAACGATTTGCCTTCGATGTTGTCGCAAAGATCCAGCATCAACTGGACGTCTTCCGGCCGGCCTCCGCCCTTTTCGATGCGCTTGAAAATCTTCACTAACCAGTCTGTGCCTTCGCGGCAAGGTGTGCACCAGCCACAGGATTCGTGTTTGTAGAATTCCGTCAGATTTTTAGTTGATTCAAAGATGTCTACTGTCTCGTCCATCACGATGAAGCCGCCTGAACCAACCATCGAGCCTCCCGCCACGAGCCCTTCATAGTCCATGCGCACATCGCGAGCGATGATGTCTTCCGCACGCATGATGTAAACGCTTGAGCCGCCGGGAATGACGGCCTTTAGTTTTTTCCCGTCACGTATTCCCCCGCAGTCTTCCATGATGAAATTTTCCATGTCGTCATAGCCCATCGGCAACTCGAACACACCGGGGCGATTGACATGACCCGAGACCGACCAGAGTTTTGTTCCGCCACTCTTCTCGGTGCCCAGTTTCTGATAAGCCTCGCCACCCATTTTGATAATGTCTGGAACTGCGGTGAGCGTTTCTACATTATTAACAACTGTCGGGCAGGCGTAGAGACCAGAGACAGCCGGGAAGGGAGGTTTCATGCGCGGATGGCCGCGCATTCCCTCGAGCGAGCTAAGCAGCGCAGTTTCCTCACCACAAATATAAGCTCCGGCGCCCGTGTGGGTATAGACCTCGCTGGAGAAGTTTGAATCGAGAATGTTCTGGCCCAACAAGCCTGCCGCGCGGGCCTCTTCCAGCGCGCGATCCATGATGTCGATCAGGTATTTGTACTCGCCGCGAGTGTAGATGTAATTGGTCTTTGCCCCCAGCGCGTAAGCTGCGATCAGCATGCCTTCGATGAGCATGTGAGGATCGCGTTCCATCAAGTAGCGATCTTTAAACGTCCCGGGCTCGGACTCATCAGCGTTACAGACTACGTATTTCGGCTTCGGCGAATCCTTGGGGACGAAGCTCCACTTCATCCCGGTAGGAAAACCCGCGCCACCGCGGCCGCGCAAGGCGGACTTCTTGACTTCGTTGATTACTTCGTCAGGCGACATCGAGGTCAACACTTTCTTGAGCGCCTCATAGCCGCCGTGCCGGCGATACACTTCGAGCGCAGTCGAGTTTTCCAAATGGACTCGCGCGAGCTGAAGTGGTTCGCATCCTATTGCGCCGATGAACATAAGGTTCGTAAAT
>JALZJF010000198.1 GCA_030859905.1 Acidobacteriota bacterium | reverse complement strand
TCGCCTGCCTTCGCAGGCTTAGGACTCTTTGTTTTGCGGTGACCTGGGGCTCACGCCCCAGTCTTTATGCTTTCGCCTGCTACCGCAGGCTTACTGAAAAACACCGTAGTTCGTGAATAATCCGGACTAGAAGGCGCATCAATTCTATCTTAACTTCTGACTTCTGACTCCTGAATTCTGACTCCTGACTCCTGACTTTAGGACCTCGTCCGCCGTCCGCAGTCCAACGTCGAATGCTTCTTCGAACAGCGCCACGCCACTCAATTCTGAGTGCGCAAAGTGAATCGAGCGAAATGGTCTTGCTCCTTCCCGACGCGCCGGGCCCCAAATGAATCCGGGGCGAGGACGAATCATCGCGTGGCCCCAGCGCATCACGTCGAGACGTTCGACCAAATTGCGGATGTCGGGGTGTGCTCGCGAGAGATCGGTGAGTGCTACGTCGGCCCAACCGCCCCAATCCGTTTCCAACAGCCGCTCGCGACCTGTCCGAGGATCTTCGTTACACAGTGGGTAGTAGTAGGTGAATACAGTCGGACCCCGGTCACGACTGTGCTGATGGGTAGCGACGACATAGCCCAGCGACGGACTTTCATATAGGACATTGTCCCAGGCGAGTGGAAAATCACGTCTAGAGCCGGGAGCGGGTCGATCTTTCAACATGAGGTTGGCAACCATCCACGAGCCAAATTGAAACTCGCTGATGTGTGGAGGCGGATGATCACGGTACGGCCGCACTACGTACCGAGCCATGAATTGGGGCGCGGCAAATATGACCCGATCGGCTCTCAGGCCGCGCGGGTTTTGTCCGTCGCGATCAATCGTAATCACTTCGACACTTGACCTTCCATTCTCTTCTACTGGTACCAGTTCCAAAACTGCCCGATCGAGATGGACCTTTGCTTTGACTTGCTCAAACAAGTGATTAACCAGGCGTCCATTGCCTTCAGGCCATGTAATTATCGGCTGCGATTCAAGGTTCGGCTTTGACATTCGCGAGCAAAAATAAAACAGACCCGCCCACGCGCTCGTTTGATCGAGAGTCATGCCGTAATCGTCGCGGCAGGCGTAGTCGACCGACCAACGAAGCCGAGCGCTTGTGACACCTCGCTGATCCATCCACTCGCCCATCGAAACGCGATCGAGCTCGGCGACTTCCGCATCGTCTGAACAAGCTGCAACCGGAATTGTGAACGCCCGCCGGCCGCGTCCGTCGCGCCATGAAACCCAACGCGCCACCTCTTCATTAAACTTCGCGAGTTGTGCTCTGTCCTCATCTGTTTCGCCTGCCTGGAGGTAAAGCCCCTCATACCAGCGACCTTTATAAAAAACTCGGTCTTCGGGATCGCGACAGAGAAACTGCTCGCCGATGATTGGCTCGCCGTCTTTGTCCTCCCCTTCGATCACGCCAACCTCGTCAAGAAGGGATACGAGCGCCTGATTTTCTTTCATGGGCGCCGGAATGTAATGCGCGCCCCATGGGAACGAGGTAACGCGATTCGAGCCTGAGCGTGAGGTCCCCCCGGGGGCGCTTTCGAGTTCAATCAGGGAAAAGTCTTCAAAGCCTGATTTGAGCAAGCGCCAGGCAGCGGTCAGACCTGCTACACCTCCCCCGACGATCACCACGGGGACGCCCTCCCATGCGTCAGCCGGAACTTCAATGCGCTGGCCATCCCGCAATTGATGACCAAACACGTCGGAGGCTCCGACGATCTCGCCGGCTGGCAGCGGCGGGGTCGTGCCGCTGCGGCATGCCGCCAGCGCAACGGGAAGACCCAGGAAAGCTGCCAGAATCTCGCGCCGGTTAAACGTGGTCATAGAGGCTTGCGCCACAGATGAACTTACGGAACCGTGAGCGGTAGCGACCGGATCGAGCATTCAACTTCCAGTAAAACCACCATTGCCGAAGAATTGAATCTAGGATCCGGTCGCTACCGCTCTCGGTTCCGTATCTCACTCAAATCGTTTCCATTCGCCCTCGTAATAACGCACCAAAACCTGGTTATCGAGCCGGTTCACCTCGACCGGCACTGGGCCAATGTCCGCCGAAAGACTGAACATGGCCACTAGTGTTTGGTCGTCGAGAAAACGAAGACCGGCGGGGGGATGTCGCGGAACCTCGAACGGAGTCGATCGCGCGAGCGCATACCCCCACAGTCCGAACGAAGGTACTGAAGTGTAGTAGGGCTTGACTGTGAACCCGGCCGCTTCGAGTGTCCGAATGATGCACCAGTACGAGTATCGCGCGAACATGGGTGACGTGGATTGAACCCCTACTGCAGCGTTCTCCGTTAATCTCAATTTCAGCATGCGATAGAAACGCGTGGTGTAGAGCTTGCCCAGCGCGAATGTGTTAGGGTCTGGGAAATCCAGGATGGCAGTGTCGTAAGGCTGCTCGGTGGTCTCTTCCACCCACACAAAGGCGTCTTCGTTTACGACCTGGACGCGTGGGTCGTCAAACGCGTGATGATTCAAACTCGCCAGAAGGGGAAAGCTACTTGAGAGCTGCGTCATATGCGGGTCCAGATCGACAAGCGTGACGTGCTCGACCGAGGGGTATTTCAGAATCTCTCGGAGGGCCAAACCGTCACCCCCGCCGAGTACCAACACTCGACGCGGATTGTTGGCCACTATCATCGCGGGGTGCACCAGTGCTTCGTGATAGCGATACTCGTCGGTCGAACTGAACTGCAGATTGCCATTCAAGAACAACTGAAATCCCGCGCGCCCACGCGTGATGACGATGCGCTGATAGGGAGTGTCCTGCGAATGAATAATCTCGTCGGCGAACATCTCGTCCTCGGCCAACGAAGTGATTGTGTTCGCCTTGATCAAACCGATCAGCAAGAGGACCAGCACTACGCCTGCCCGTAGCCGGAGACCACTAATACGGCCCTTAATCAAAGGCCGTAGCAGCCAGGTTCCCCACAAGGCCACCCCGGCATTCAACAGCCCGAACACGAGGGAGGTACGTATCAGGCCCAGGCGGGGAACGAAAAGAATGGGAAACAGAATCGCCGCCAACAGGGCGCCAATATAGTCGAGCGCCAAAACTCGAGAGACCAGTTCCTTAAACTCAATGTGATCCTTAAGGATGCGCAGGAGCAGTGGTATCTCGAGACCCACGAAGGCGCCAATTGTAAACACAAGGAAATAGAGGACGGCGTAGAAATAGCTGACGCGGGAAAACGCGAGAAACAGCAGGGGAGCCGAAAATCCGCCCAGCACGGCGACGGCGAGTTCGACATCGACGAAACGACGAGCGAGCGCCTTGTCGATAAAGCGCGAGAGCCAGGATCCCACCCCCATCGCGAAAAGATAGATGCCGATGATCAGAGAGAACTGGGTAACTGAGTCTCCCAGGACATAACTCGCGATCGTTCCGGCGAGTAACTCATAGATGAGACCGCAAATGGCGACAATGAGAACATTAAGAAAGAGTAGTGGCGCTCGCTTCATGTCGGCGTTGGCGGAGAGATGATGTGGTGAAAACCCTAAAAGGGCCTTCGGTAATTTGCAGGTTGGGAAGGGGGCAAGGCTTTGCGCGCCCCCGCTCGAGATTCGCAGCTACTCAACCTTGAATTCATAATTCAAGCTCACGAACTTTGCAGCTCGAGCGGGGCGCGCTACGCTTTGCCCCCTTCCAACCTGCAACTTAACAGCGCTTGAGCCGTCCTTTGAGGGTCTTTCCTGTGCTTGCACCGCAGCCCGTGCGAAAGTCCAGTGACAGTACCGACGGCGTGGTGGTTTACCTCACCGACTCACGTCTTCGGATCGAGACGAAACACTAACCGTGAACCGCGGCAGCGATAATCAGCGCGCTCCCCAGGATCACAGATGCAATTACGATGGCGAGTGCGACGTTGTGATCCTCTTCAAGCTCCTTTCGCACCGAAAACGGCGTAACCTTATCGACAATCACGTACGCCAGCGCGAAAACCACCAGGCCCACCAGAACGAATAGCAGCGTCGTAACCAGGACGGGCAGGAGTTCTCCGAAGGGCACAAGCAATCCGCACACTGCCGGCACGAACAATCCTATTGAATGCAGCATCATTTTCCTCCGCGTAAGCCGTAATGCCAAAAATGGAAAGACCGGTAGCCATTCTGTCGCGCGTCGGGAGGCAACTGGCGTCGTGAGGATGCCCCAATCTCCCAGCCGAGCAACGCGCTGACGGTGTAAAAAGAAATCACGCTGACGCCTAATAGCGTATAGAGTTTTTTCAACACGTCCTTCTCCCTATTTGCCTCAGCAATGAAGCATAATTAGCCGCAGGCGCTAAGTACGATTATTCATCCTCGTTCAATCCAGCCCGCGATAGCGGGCGACAGCGTAAAGCCTGGGGCGTGAGCCCAGGAAAGCAGCGAAGATCAAAACAAGCCCGTGTAGCGGTCGGCAGCGCGTCGTGTGAGACAGCGCGGATGGGGTTCGCACTGCCGCCTGCGTTCGCAGGCTCGTGACTCGTTGTTTGCTGCGACCTGGGGCTCACGCCCCAGGCTTCAAGCTGTCGCCTGCCTTCGCAGGCTTATTGATCTAGTCATCGTCGTCCGAATCGTCGCCGCCACCAAACATGCTTTCCGACCATCGCCTGTGTTCAAAGCTGATGTGATAGATCAGCATCATTACCGGAACGATTGACAGGGCGATCAGCGCGAGCAAGAGATTGAACCCATGCGTGACATTCTGCTCTATCTTCACGGTTACGAGGGCCGGTTGCTGCCATCTCTCCCATTGCCCTTCGAGTCGCAGAATGTATCTACCGGCGGGCATCGCGGAAGAATATGCCGAGTCTGCCCGGCCGCCCTCGCTCCACGACTCGCCCCCATCGACGCCATAGTAATAGGAGATGTTAATCGGAAATGACTGAACCAAACCCGTTTCATCGTTGATCAGATCGCCTTGCAGGGAAATCCAACTGTTATCGACTTGCGACTCGGCCAAAATTCGAATGTTACTTCGGCCCGCCAACTCGAAGGGTTCGCTGAAGAACACTTGAGTTCCATCGGGATTCGGAAGCGGTGTGAGGGTAATACTTTGCGAGAATGCCTCCCGCTGCCAGCCGGACGCGATGAACACCAGCAATCCAGCAAGGATCGTCACGGCTAAAAAGATGAGCCAGTATTTGTAAACCCACTTATGCGGGTAGGGCTGATTTGGGGCAACCGTTGATGGCCGAGGAAGGCCGCTGACACCAAACTGTTTTTCGACCTTCGCGACGGGCACATAGTTTCCGAGCGACCAATTGATCTCTCCCGTAGTAAATAGCTTCTTCTTGTTCGGCGTTTGATCGGCGAAGACAGGCACGAAAGAAACTTCCTTGGACAGCATCTCGGGCGGACGAACATAATCGACACCACGCACCATCTCGCCTGCTTCAACCTTCCAGTAAAACTCACCCAGCACGCTTTCGACGATCGCTTGTGCATCCTGAAAAACCTTGAAATGTTTCCTGCGGAAGCTGGCAGTCTTTCCCGATTCGAAAACGTCTCCCGGCGGAACCGCTTGAACGTAATTCCAATGCTCGTCGCTGTGCACGAGCCAGCGAAAACCTATTTGCGGGTTGTAGAGAAGATACTCACTCCAAAAGTACTGGGTGCCCTCGATCGTCACGCTGCGCTGCATAGCGCCGATCACGGTCATCTTTCCCTCGGGGAGCTGGCCATTTGAGCCGATCGGAATAATCGGATCGAAGGAGGGTTTCTTGAGCGCTTTTAGAAATCTGAGCTGGCCCTGATTAACGTCCAGCAGGGAGTTACAATTTGGACAGGTTACTCGCTCCGTCTTGTCCGGGGCGCGCAGTTCAAGCGGGCCGCCGCATTTCGGACAATTCAGATGGGCTGCTCCTACCTGGCGCTGCTCCCGTTCAGGCGCGCGCGTTGTGGTGATTCCGAGATCGGCGAGAGTGACTTGCTGGCCCAGAAAAACAAGCGGCGGCGATTCGTTGTAATCGAGCGTTCCGAAAGCGCCGTTGGGGCCGGAGAGGTCTGCGTAGTAATAAGTCTCGCCGGGCGTTAGCAGGTATGGAATCTCGCCCTTTGCGCCGCGCGCGGTTGCTCGGCCTGTTTCCGCGACCATCAAGGTGGCCTGTGGAGGAAGCCCTGGAACAGCCTGGCCAAGTTGCAGTTGATCGAACGACGGAAGCTGAACGCCTTCCATCGACGGATACTGGAAGGTGAGATAAAAACGGCCCTGAGCTTCGGCGAGCCAACCAAGCCATCCGTTTGAGAACGTGGCGTACCACTCGTCCCACTGCCCACCCATCTCATGACCGAGTTGGGCACGGCCTGTCAGCTCAAACGAAACACCCTGCCAGGCGCCGCGCAAGCCAATGTCGAGCGGCGATCCAGTTTCTACAAGTTCGGCGACCTTGCCCAGATCTTTGAGTTCGCGATCGGTGCGAGCGACCGCCGAGCGACAGTAGCTGCAAATAACAACGACCGACTGACCGCTCTTGAATTCGACAGGACCAGCGCAAGCCGGACACTGCGCCTGGAGCACGCTCATCTAGCTCTCCCGCAACCCCCGCCCCAGGCGGGCTGCCCGGGTGAGGACCCCGCACGCTGGCAACAAGCTGATGTGGAATCGGAGTAGCATAAGGTTATTTAGTCGCGCTGTGGCCGACCAGCTCCTCCATTGCCGGCTCATCTTCATGGATCAATCGTTCAAGGACCCGAACCGTCACACCCGTGGCACCGAGCATCTCCTTAAGCATAGTTTCCCAGGGCCAGGAGTCTCGATTGCGACAGCGGTAAAGATTAAACGTAGCTGCGCGGAATTCAGGATAGGTGTGACAAGCAAGATGCGATTCGGACAGCAGCGCCAGCCCACTAACGCCGTCTGGCAACGAAAATTGATGCCAGACCACTTCTCCCTGCACGTGAAGATCCAGATCGCTGATCACTCGATCGAACACGGCGCGCATTCTTCCAAGGTCGGTAAGTATCGCCGGATTACATCCGACTGCGTCAATGACCCATTCTGTGCCAACAATCATATTAAGTGTATGCAAAGGTTTGTGTGCTTGTGCAGAGAGTTCAGTCTTGAAGATCGGATGCCGAAACTGAATTCGCTCCGGAAAGCGATTGCGCGAGAGAATATGACAGCGGAACTACAAATTCAATCTCAGCGGGCGCCGGTACTGGCATTCGATTTTTTGGGACGGCTCAACCCCCGTTAATTAGCAGGTCAGGAAGGTGGGCAGAGCGCAGCGCGCCCCGCTCAATCTACAAAACCACTCAACCTTGAATTGACGACTCAGCTAGGCGAATCTTGCAGGTTGGGAAGGTGTCCCAACCTGCAAATTCACTGAGGTTGTATGGTTGACTCACAGTTGAGTTGGGATGGATCTTGAGCGGGGGCGCGCTCCGCTCTGCCCCCTTCCCAACCTGCAAAACTTCCCGAGCCTGAATTCTGATTGCAAAGTTGGAGTGACATCAAGTTTCACCATTCGTGACATCCACCGGCAAGCCACGGCATACTACTGCAAATGAACCTACATGAACTTGAAGAGCTATTGCGAGCATTCAAGACCGGTGAACTCGCGTCGGACGAGGCTGCACGGCGCATCAACAATCTTCACTTTGAAGACATTGGTTTCGCCAAGGTGGATCATTCGCGTTCGTCGCGCCAGGGCTTTCCCGAAGTTGTATTTGGCGAGGGCAAAACGCGCGCGCAGGTGGTGGGCATCGTCGAGCGTTTAGCGCAACGTTCCCCAAATGTGATTGTCACTCACACAGACGCGGGCACGTTTGGTGAAGTGCGCAATGTCGTGATCGAAGCCGAGTGGCACGAGTCGGCACGGTTGATTCGGATCCAGAGGGATCGTACGGAACTGGGTGTGGGTAAGATTTCAGTTGTTACGGCGGGCACCAGCGACATTCCGGTAGCCGAGGAAGCGGCCCTGACCGCCGAGGCCATGGGCAACCGCGTCGAGCGGGTTTGGGATGTCGGCGTTGCCGGAATTCATCGAGTCTTGGCGGAGCGGGCTGTGTTGCAGCGCGCGCGGGTGGTGATTGTAGCCGCGGGAATGGAGGGAGCCTTGCCCTCGGTGGTTGGTGGACTCGTGAGCGTGCCTGTTGTTGCTATACCGACGAGCATCGGTTATGGCGCCTCGTTTGGTGGCCTGGCCGCGCTGCTCGGCATGCTCAACTCGTGCGCGTCCAATGTGACGGTTGTGAATATTGATAATGGCTTCGGCGCGGGGTTTGTGGCTAGCCTGATTAATCGAAAATGGCCAGCGTCGAAAGAATAGGAGGCTATCCGCAGATTACACAGATTAAGAAACAGACTGCCTACAGAGGGTTTTTGCCTTCGTCGTCTTACTGTTAAGAAACGGACTGCCTACAGAGGGTTTTTCACTTCGTCGTCTTACTGCCTAAGTGTTTCTGCGTAATCTGTGTAATCTGCGGATGCGAGGAAATGGCCAGATGAAAAATGACAAATGGAAAATGGAAAATGATTCTTTCCTTCCTGCTAGGGATTAATAATGCCGTTGAGTTTCTCGGCCCAGTCCTGATCGAGATTCTGCAGGATGTTGTATTGCTCGAGCGCGGCGTCGCGGTGGCCCATCGCCAGAAGGCTTTTGCCGAGGTTGTAATACGCTCGCCCAAAATCGGGTTTCAATCGAATCGCTTGCCTGAAAGATTCCACCGCATCGTTCGGGCGGCCCATCTCCAAATACGTCTCACCCAAACTATTTGCTACCGCTGCATCGCCGGGCTTCAGGTTGGTCAACTGCTTAAATATCTCAAGCGCCTCGGAATACTTCTTGGAGCGAAAATACCTGCTTCCCAGTCGCTCGTAAGCACTGGTGTAGTCGGACCGTAAACGGATCGCCTGTTTGTAAGCTTGAATCTCGTCGTCGGCACGCCCCCAATCGCGGTAGGCAAGTCCCAGTGCGTAGTAAGCGTCGGCGGCGTTGTAGGGATCGAGGCGAATTGCTTGCCGGTAAGCCTCCGCGGCTTCGCGATACTGCTTGAGATAATAGTTCGCCAGGCCGATGTTGAAATAAGATTCCGAGGAAGGTCTGAGACTCACCGCTTTTTTTGATGCCTCGATGGCCTCAGTGTGGCGGGCGAGTTTCTCATTGCAAAACCCAGCCTGGGCCCAGGCTTCGGCATAGTTGCTGTCTGACTCGACGGCTTTCTCGAAATAGGGCAGAGCTTTTTCGCAGTCGTCCCGGGAAAGGAAACTTAGCCCGTCGCGGAAAAACTGCACGGCCCGAGCCCGCTTGTTCCTGCCCGCTGCCACCATAAGATCTGGAAGCGAAGTGAGCGGGCCTGTCTGTAGCTGGGAGATTCGTTCTGAAGGAATCGCGAAATTGACGCTTTGACCACCGGTGACCTGGAGGGTGGCCACACCGATCACCTGACCCTGCATGTTTACAACGGGACTGCCACTCGAACCGGGCGAGATCGGCGCCGTGATCTGAATGATTCTTCCAAACGTCGGAATGTTTCTTACGGCAGAGACGATTCCATTGGTCACGCTGCCTTCCAAACCGAAGGGATTACCGATGACGACGATACTCTCGCCTTCCTGGGGCGACGTGCGATCGAGTGATAAAGGGCGCACCAAATTAGCAGGCGCTTCCACCAGCAGGATCGCTATGTCGCCTTCCGCGTCTACGGCCAGAACGCCTTTAACCGGATAGCTGTTTCCAGTAGATGAATGAACTTCGGCTCGGAAAGCGCCTTCAATAACGTGGCGGTTGGTGACCACGCGATCGGTGTCGATAAAAAAACCGCTACCCCGAGAGCGCTTTTCGCCCCGCGCATCGAAGGTTTCAATCGCAACTGCGGAGGGCTTAATGCGACGGACGAGTTCGGGGAGGAGGTCCTGGGCAGTGGCGGGTACCGCTGCTGTTAGTAAAACTATAGAGAGCCAGATGAATTTCTTGAACATAATGCCAGTTTTCAAACGTCGTGTTCGCGTCAACTATTCTGCAAGGCAACCACGAGTTAAGCTGCTGAAAAACTAAGAACGATCCACGAAATCACCCGAACCGGCACGAAAGAAGTCCTTGGTTCGAGTCATTTCGTGTGGTTTCGTGGATCGTTCTGTTCTTCCTGATAATGCTCGACGGGAGTTGTTACAAACCTGCCAGCGCCAGACTCTGAATCCGCGGAACTATCTCGGTTAGCTTAACGTCTTCGCTGGTTTTTGATCGGCGCTCGAATAGCTCGACCAAGCCGTCCGCAACCTTCTTGCCAACGGTAATGCGATACGGAATGCCAATCAAGTCAGCATCCTTAAACTTCACCCCAGCGCGCTCGTCGCGGTCATCCAGCAGGACCTCGAGTCCCGCTCTCTGCAGATCCCTGTAAAGCTCTTCGCCGGCTTCGCGTAGCGATTCCTGTTTCATGTTGGTGATTGTAACCACCACGTCAAAAGGCGAGATCGTTTTGGGCCAAATGATTCCGTCCGGGTCGTTGTTCTGCTCAATGGCGGCAGTCATGATGCGTTCAACGCCGATGCCGTAGCTTCCCATCACAATCGGAACTTCCCTGCCTTCGGGCGTTAGCACGGTTGCACCCATCGATTTGGAGTACTTTGTGCCCAGCTTGAAGATGTGGCCAATCTCCATCGCTTTGTAAACGTCGAGCATCCCCGTCTCGCAGCGTGGGCAGGACTCGCCTGAGGCAATTGTTCTTAGATCGGCCCACTGGTCAATACGAATGTCTCGTTCGATATCAACGCCGCGAATATGATAATCGTCGGTATTCGCGCCGGTAGTCATGTTGCGGCGGCCCTTCAGTGTCGCGTCGGCAATGATCTTAACGGTCACCTCCGGCATTCGCTCCGCAGCCCTCTTTTTTGCGCCAACAGCTCCCAGGCTTCCAGGGTTAGCCCCCAATAGTGCGTGAATCTCTTTCGCTGATGCCGCTCGAAGGTAGTTAGCCGCCAGCGCATCGGCCAATTTCGTCTCATGTAGTTGGTGATCTCCCCTAAGGAGCACAAGGCAATACTCGGATGCGTCATCCAATTGCTCTTTTGACAGGTCACCACTGAGGAGAAGTCTTGAGGAGTCGGCGTTATTCATCGAACAATAAACAAGGGTCTTGATCTGCGTCTCCGCGGATGCCCCTCCGGGAAACTTTGTTAGGTCATCGATTGTTCGCACGCCTGGCGTGGGAAACTCAGCGGGGAACTCAAGCCCAATGCCGTCTTTGATTTCAGGCAGCCGCGAAGTTGCCTTTTCGATGTTTGCGGCGTAACCGCAATTCTCGCAAGTGGCGATCAGGTCTTCCCCGGCGTCGGTCCTGGCGACAAACTCGCTGGATGCCGAACCTCCCATCGCTCCCGATGATGCTTCGACGATGGTGAACCTGATCCCCGCGCGAGTGAAGATGCGTTTATAGGCTTCCCTCTGATCTTCAAAAGAGCGGTCGAGACCGGCCTCATCAATATCGAAAGAGTAGGCATCTTTCATGATGAAGGTTCTGAGGCGCATGAGACCCGACTTAGGACGCGCCTCGTCGCGAAACTTGATCTGGATTTGATACCAAACCTGCGGCAGTTGCTTGTAGGATCGAAGTTCGTGGCGAGCGATCGAGGCAAAAATCTCTTCATGAGTCATACCCAGACACATATCGGCGCCCTTCCGATCCTTAAGCCGGAACATGTCTTCGCCAATAGCGTCCCAACGTCCAGATTCCTTCCACATCTCCGCGGGGTGGAGCGCGGGCAAGTAAAATTCCTGGGCCCCGATGCTATTCATTTCCTCCCGGAGGATCTGCATGATCTTCAGAGCCACACGCTGGCCAATCGGCAGATAAGAGTAGATGCCGGCGGCCAGTTGGCGGATGACGCCCGCACGCAGCAGAAGCCTATGAGATATAACTTCGGCGTCAGCCGGATCCTCGCGGAGGGTGGGAACGAAATACTGTGACCAGCGCATGGAATTGTTTTTCTACTTTGTAGTCTTGATTAACTTTGCCATTCTCGCCTAGCAAAAATCTTAAAGCAACCGGAACATTCGTCGGGTGTCCCTCCGTGGGCGCCCGATGCTATCCGCAGATTACGCAGATTACCTAGCGCGGCCGTTGCCGCAACCAGACGAAGCGATCCACGAAATTTCACGAAAAAACACGAAAAGACATTCAAGGACAGTTCGTGCTACTTCCTAAATGTTATTTAAAATGTTATGCGTAATCTGTGTAATCTGCGGATAGCGTGAGGCGTCCACGGAGGGATATCCGCAGATTACGCAGATTACCTAGCGCGCCGTTAGCCGCAACTAGACGGAAGCGATCCACGAAATTTCACGAAAAAACACTAAGGACTGGTTCGTGCTACGTCGTGTAATTTCGTGGATCGTTGTTTCTGTCAGAAACTTTGGTCAAAAACCAAGAAATTGCGGACTTGTAATACAGATTAAGAACGAGACATCCAGCAATAAGATCTCTGCTTTGCTCCTAGC
>JALZJF010000151.1 GCA_030859905.1 Acidobacteriota bacterium | reverse complement strand
CTCGAGCTGACGCAAGATTTCGAGTTGGCTACCTACTCGCGTGCAGGATTTGTCTGGAATCGCGAGATGCTCGAACAGGGACGCGAGACCGTGAAATATACACGGTGATTCCTTGGGCAATTTATTGCCGATTGCCGATTGCCAATTGCCAATTTCGGATTTGTTGGATCTATTGCGTTCATTTGGCACCTCACACCATGAATGCTGAAGACTTAAAGAAGCGAACGAAGGCCTTTGCCTTACGAATTTTAAGACTTGCCGCTGCCTTGCCCAACACTATTGAGGGAAGGGTGATCCGAGGGCAGCTTGTCCGAGCGGGTACTTCTGTGGGTGCCAATTACCGCGCTGCATGCCGCGGGCGCTCTAAGGCAGAATTTGTCGCAAAGCTAGGGGTAGTTGAAGAGGAATCAGACGAAAGCGCTTTCTGGTTGGAATTGATTATCGAAGGCAAATTTCTAACGCAAAGAGTTGTCGAACCACTACTGCGGGAGGCTAATGAACTTGTAAAGATAATGGCGAAATCTCGCCTGTCAGCTTCAAGTGCCCTTCGAAAAACAAATCGGCAATCGGCAATTGGCAATTGGCAATCGGAAATGAGTTAAATCGACAATGATCTTACAGGGCTGGGAAGCAGTCTTTTTCTGGATTTTCTCCATTGCGGCCATCTTTGCAGGTCTCCTGACTGTGATGGCGCGCAACGCGGTTCACAGTGCCCTCTTCCTGATCTCCTCTCTTCTGTCGGTGGCCGCTCTTTTTATTCTGTTGGGAGCGGAGTTCATTGCGGGTGTGCAAATTCTGGTTTACGTCGGTGGCGTGATGGTCCTGTTTCTCTTCGTCATCATGCTCGTCAACGTAGGTGCGGAAGAGCAGGGGCTCTCCGAGACTATCAACAAGCCGCGTCAGGTAACAGCGAGCCTGATCTTTTGTCTACTGCTCGTGGCCGGTCTTCTCTTTGCCATTAATACGGGCTATCAGGGATTGCAGAAGCGAGACGAAGCCAAGCTGGGCGGAGCTATCGAGCAACGCCGCGCGCAGCATCAAGACCTGGCCGCGGGCGCGACGGGAACAAGCAGGATGACAACTGACACGCAGCAGGTAGGTAACAGTCTTTTCAGATTTGCTTCGCTACCATTTGAAATTGCCAGCGTACTCCTCCTAGTCGCAATCATTGGCTCCGTGATGCTGGCGCGCACTCTTAAACAGGAGGCCGCGGTGGACGATATTCCTCCTGAGGTATTGCACGCGAAAGTGACTCAGGAATCGGACCGTGAGGAAACCTCGGGAAAGTCGACTTAAGCTGTGTCGAGATAATCTTATGCTTACGTTATTTGTTCCCATCTTTGCTTTCCTGCTTCAGCAAGCCGACGGCGGACGCTTTGAGGTGATGTGGCAGAGCGCCAGGAGCCCCGATCTGTCGAAATTTCTCGTTATTGGTGCACTGCTTTTTATCATCGGTGTCGCCGGGGTGCTGACCCGCCGCAACATCATCGTCATCTTCATGTCGATTGAACTGATTCTCAATGCGGCAAATCTCAACTTCATAGCTTTCTCACGATACCTGCAGGAGACAGGCAACATGAATGCGATTGCGGGCCAGATTTTTGCGGTCTTTGTGATCGTTGTGGCTGCGGCAGAAGCCGCCATCGGACTAGGCATTGTCATCGCGCTTTACCGGAATAAAGAAACGATCTGGGTAGATGAAATTGATATCTTGAAGTGGTAGGCGCGGCCGTTTCGAGTTTCGAGTTCCGAGTTTCGAGTTCGAAGCAAGGAGCTGACAAACATTGACTCGAAACTCGAAACTCTGAACTCGAAACATGCATCGCTATATCTGGCTGATTCCGCTTTTACCGCTGGCCGGCGCCGCGCTCAACGGACTGCTGGGACGGAAGTTTCGTTTCTCAGAAAAACTGATTGGCGGCATCGCCGTCGGTTCGATCGCACTCTCTTTTCTCCTGAGCGTTGCGGCGGTTTATTCCTACGGCTTCAGCGGTCACGCAATCTGGCCCAATCCCTATGTGACTAGCCAGGACGGCGCGTTTAAGTACACCTGGATTCCGGGTGGGGCGGTCAGTGTCACGCAGGGTTCGCATGAGCGCATTTCCGTTGCGCTGGAGGAAGACACCAGGCGAAGGCTGGCCGAGATGCCCCCAGAGCAGAGAGCTAATCCCCAGCCGATTTTGCGGGCTGTGGTCGACAATCCAGCGAGTTCATTACTCGAGGTCGAATGGAGCTACCAGCTCGATGCGCTCTCTTCGATCTTCATGCTGGTGGTGACCGGCGTCGGGTTATGCATCTTTGTCTTCGCGACCGGCTACATGCACGGTGATCCGGGTTTCTATCGCTTCTTCGCCTACATGGGCCTCTTCATGTTTTCGATGCTGGTGCTGGTGATGGGCTCGAATTTCCTGATGATGTTTGTGGGCTGGGAAGGCGTGGGTCTCTGCTCTTACTTGCTAATCGGCTACTACTTCAACCGCCAAGAAGCAGCGGATGCTTCACGCAAAGCCTTCCTGACAAACCGCATCGGCGACTTCGGTTTCGCGCTGGCCATCTTCGCGGTGATTGCCACCTTTGGCACGGCGCAGTACACAGATGTATTTGCCCAGGCGAAGGATTATCCGATTGAAGGTCTCTGGCAATGGGGGATCCTCTCCTGGATTGCTCTGGGTCTTTTTGTGGGAGCGTGTGGAAAATCCGCCCAATTACCTCTGCATGTGTGGCTGCCTGACGCGATGGCGGGGCCAACTCCTGTATCCGCTCTGATCCACGCCGCAACGATGGTAACCGCAGGTCTCTACATGGTCACCCGCACTAACGTAATCTTCCAGCATTCCAAAACAATGATGTTGGTCGTGGCCCTGGTTGGCGCGGCCACCGCATTATTTGCCGCTACGATCGGCGTCACACAAAACGACATCAAGAAAGTTCTGGCCTATTCGACTGTCTCGCAGCTCGGCTTTATGTTTATGGCGTGCGGCGTCGGCGCTTTCGTCATCGGCATCTTTCACGTAATGACGCACGCGTTCTTCAAGGCCTTGATGTTCCTCGGCGCCGGCAGTGTGATTCATGGCATGCACCATGAGCAGGACATGCGTCGCATGGGGGGCCTGAAGAAATACATGCCCTACACCTATATGACGTTCCTGGCGGGTTGGTTGGCGATCTGCGGGGTCATTCCCTTCAGCGGGTTCTGGTCAAAAGATGAGATTCTCTGGAGCGCGGCATCGACGACCTACATTCCTCTCGGTTGGTTGGTGTGGATAGTGGGCATCATCGCGGCAACCTGCACCGCGTTTTACATGACTCGGCTGATGGCGATGACTTTCTGGGGCAAGGAAAGATTTCTGAATGGTCACCAGCACACTCCAGGGCACGAAGTCCACGCGCAGGACCATGAAACCGCGGGCAATCACGCTCATGTGCCTCATGAATCACCCAGATCAATGGTGGCTCCGCTGGTCGTTCTGGCTGTGTTAGCGACAATTGGTGGATTCGTAGGTGTAGGACCGGCTTTCAATTTCATCACCGGCAGCGAACATCCGGGTGGTCGATTGAACATCGTCAACTTTATGGATCCGATCATCTGGAACCCTGAGACGCGGGAGTTTGGACACGGCAGTCGGCAGGAAGCAGAAGGCAGTCGGCAGGAGACAAGTCATCTGTCCCCGGTCGCCGCGGCGCCGGAAGCTGGACACTCACAGACCGGTGCAGTTGCAGCGGTTCCGCATGAAGAAGAGGGATTGAATCTGGCCCACGCCGCGGAGAAGGCGCTGGGAAATCATCTGGCAGCGGAATGGTTATTTATTGTGATCTCGCTTCTCGTGGCCGGACTAGGTATCGGTCTGGGAATGCTTTTCTACGTCAAGAATCCGCGGCTGCCGGATATCTGGGCATCACGCCTCAAGCCGCTGTACGAAGCGAGCTACAACAAGTATTGGGTTGATGAATTCTACGGTTGGGCAATCACGCGACGCACAATGGATGTGGCCCGAGCTGTTTTTGCTTTCGACGCGAAGATAATTGACGGAGCTGTGAACGGTTCCGCGCGGTTAACTCGCCTCGCCAGCCGCATCACCGGTGGCGCCGATCAGTACTTCGTCGATGGCCTGGTGAATGCGATTGCCGCCTTCATTGTGCGTTTGATGTCCCCCCTGTTTCGGGCCGCCCAGACGGGACTCACTCAGAACTATGCTCTGGTGATGGTGGTGGGATTGGTGGCCGCGGTGGCGTTGTTTTTTGGCGCGGACATCATCAGCGCGGTAACGACCATATTCGCAATTGGGCTTTGAAGGACCATGGTATCTATTTCACATGATTTTCAACTAGAGGAGACTATGGAAGCCAAGGCGCGTTGGTTTCAATCGCTATCGCTTGAGGAGAGAATGGACATCTTTTGCCAGATTACAAATCTGGTACTGGAAAACAATCCGGAAATCGTGAACAAGAGGGATGCTAGACCAACTTCAAAGCGTGTTCGCGTCCTTTCAAAGGTACGAGGTTAAGTATCTGGTTATCGGTGGTATTGCTGCTGTGTTGTACGGAGTACCGCGAGCAACCTTTGACTTGGATATTCTTATTGAACCAAGCCGAGAGAACTCGCAGCGGTTATTGGATGCTCTCGCAAATGCAGAGCTTGGAACAGCTTCGATGACGACGGCTGAGGAGATTCTCGCGACGGAAATAACTGTGTTCAAAGATAGGATTCGCCTTGATGTCCAGACCTCGACTCCAGGATTGGTTTTCGTTAGTGCATGGGAAAGGCGCGTGACGATGAGCTACAGAGGCCAGCGGTTTTATGTTGTCGCGCGTGACGACCTAGTTGCCTCAAAACGCGCAGCCGGCCGCGCAGTTGATCTTGAGGATGTAAAAATATTGGAGCTAGCCAATTCCGATACCAGCACTGAGGAATAATGAGAACCTTCATTCTATCCATCGTCACCTGGCTGCCCACGGTGGGCGCGATCATTATTCTCGCGCTCTTCAAAAAGAATCAAGCGGATGCGATTAAGAAATTCGCGACCGCCTGGTTCGGACTGGCGTTCGTAGCTTCATTGCTGCTGCTGACCTACAACCGCGCGGTAGGCGGGATGCAGTTTCTAGAGGACTATCAGTGGATCCCGGTGATTGGCGCCCGTTATCAAATGGGCGTCGACGGCGTGGCGGTGTTGCTAATCGTCTTGACGACGCTGCTGGGAGTTATTGCCGCACTTTCATCGTGGAACTATATTCAGAAACGCGAGAAGGAATACTACGCGCTGTTGCTTTTCCTGCAGACCGCCGTGATCGGCGTTTTCGCTTCGATGGATCTTTTTCTCTTCTACCTCTTCTTCGAAGTTTCCCTGGTGCCGATGTATTTCCTGATTGGCATCTGGGGTGGTGAGAACCGGCTCTATGCGGCCATCAAGTTTTTCCTTTACACCCTCGTGGGTTCGGTGGTGATGCTGCTGGGGGTGTTGAAGATCTATTTCCTCAGCGCCGATATCACCCTCACCAGTAGAATCACGCAGGGAACAATCAATTTGCTGGCTGGTAATCCTGACGCTGCCGCAATGGTTTCATCAACATTACAGGCAGCAGCACAGAACGGAACCGGCACTTTCAACATCCTCTACCTGCAAGCGATGGGGTCCGTTTTGTCTACGGGGGGTGTGTCTACCTTAGAAGTGCTTCTCTTCTTTGCCTTCGCACTGGGCTTCGCCATCAAGGTGCCGATGTTTCCGTTTCATACCTGGTTGCCCGATGCGCACGTCGAGGCTCCCACTGCCGGTTCAGTCATACTTGCCGGGATACTGCTCAAACTGGGAACCTACGGTTTCTTCCGCTTCAACCTGCCGATGTTCCCGTCTGCTTCTGCCGATGAGTCATACTTCGGCACTTTCGGTGTTCGCAGCGTCATGATTTTTCTGGCGATTGTGGGGATTATCTACGGCGCTCTGGCGGCCATGTACTTCGTCGTTAAGAAAGATGGCGATGTAAAAAAGCTCGTGGCTTACTCGTCCGTCTCTTCAATGGGAATTGTGATCCTGGGGTTGTTCGCGCTGAACCCCAATGGCGTTAACGGAGCCGTGCTCCACATGATCAATCACGGCATCTACTCGGGTGCTCTCTTCCTTTTGGTTGGCATAATTTACGAACGGCGTCACACCCGGAATGTAGCGGAGTTTGGTGGTCTCTCGCACGTCATGCCGGGATATTCTGCTGTGTTCCTGGCCATGGTCATGACGGCGATTGGTTTGCCGTTGCTATGCGTGTTCATTTCGGAGTTCCTTTCTTTGCGCGGAGCGTTCGAGGCCAATCCAGCCTGGGCTGCCTGGGGTGCTTTGGGAATCATTCTGAATGCGGCCTACATGCTGTGGCTTTATCAACGAATGTTCTTTGGGGCGATCGATAATCCCAAGAATGAAAAACTCTCGGATATGAGTGGTCGTGAATGGGCCTACATGATTCCCCTCGTGATCATGTCTTTGTGGATTGGAGTCTACCCAAAACCTTTTCTCGAGTTCATACAGCGACCCGTCAATGCCGTGGTGAAACAGATTCGTCCGGACTATCCGATTCCCGGCATGCTTCCGACCGAACCGCAACGGGCAGCCGTGAAGTAATTTTTGATTTTTGATTTGCATTTGGCATTGTTGACTTCTATTCGTGTTCGTTCGTGTGGTTTCGTGGATCGTTCTCATCTCTCGGCCAAGGAAACGATCCACGAAATAACATGACGCACCACGAAATGAGAAGATGTTACTCAAATCTAAAATCTAAAATCGCAAATCTAAAATTTGATTATGTTTCTTCTCCAAGCAAACACGACAGCTCTATTCAACCTGGCCGATCTTCAACTGATCGCGCCGGAGTTGATTCTGACTGTTTGCGCGTGTGTCGCTCTGGTGATGGAAGTGATTCTTCCTTATCGCAAGAGCAAGGCAACTGCTTATTTTGCCCTCGTGGGGATCGCTTTGGCCGCCGCTTCATTGGGCGTGCAATGGTGGTACAGCCGCGACATTTTGCCCCTCGATGGCTTCTACGGAATGATCCGTATCGATGGCTTCGCGTTGCTCTTCAAATCCATCTTCCTGGTTGCCGCTGCCCTGGCCATCGCCATTTCCACGCGCTTCCTGGATATAGAAGGCGAGCAACATGGCGAATATTACGCCCTGGTGCTCTTCGCTACGGTCGGCATGATGTTTCTGGGCTGTGGCTATGACCTGATCTCGCTTTACATCAGTCTGGAGTTGATGGCCCTAACGTTCTATATCCTCGTGGCCTTCACGAAACGAGAGAAACGTTCTAACGAAGCCGCCATGAAGTACTTCCTGCTTGGAGCTTTTTCGTCGGGCGTTCTGCTTTATGGCATGAGTTTGCTTTATGGCGTTGCCGGGTCTACCAACCTGGGCGAGATCGGCCGTAGCGTGGGTGAAATTGTGGCTTCAGTAGGAGACAGCAGCGAAGCGTCAGAGGGTCTGGCGACACTTCGCCCCATGTTGCTGCTGGGAATGATCGCTCTCGCGGCCGGCTTATTCTTCAAAATCGCCGCCGTGCCTTTTCATATGTGGGCGCCCGATGCCTATGAAGGCGCGCCGACTTCGGTTACCGCATTTCTTTCCACCGGATCGAAGGCCGCGAGCTTTGCGCTCTACGCTCGAATTTTTATGGAAGCGCTCCCGTCCATGAGGGCCGATTGGGCGCCGCTGCTGGGACTAGTCGCGGCCCTTACGATTATGGTGGGAAACTGGGCGGCAGTTACGCAGGAAAACTCGAAGCGTCTGATGGCCTACTCGTCGATTTCAAATGCCGGTTACTTGCTGCTGGGATTAGTCGCCGGAAATGCTTATGGATACATCGGATTGGTTATCTATCTCCTGGTCTACACGTTGATGAATATGGGCGCGTTCGGCATCATCATTAGCCTGCGCCGGCGGGGAATCATCGGCGACAATGTTGATGACATGACCGGCTTGGCCCAGAAAGCGCCCGGCATGGCGGCCATGATGGCGGTTTTCATGCTTTCACTGGGTGGTCTGCCGATGACCGGCGGCTTTATCGGGAAATACTTTCTGTTCGGCGGACTCCTGCAGCGGGGACAAACGGACGGGAAGAATTGGTACTACTGGCTGGCCATTTGGGCGATCATCAACACTGTAGTCTCCTTCTACTACTACATACGATTCATCAAAGTAATGTATCTCGGAGACCGCATCGCCGATAACCAGCCCCTCGAACTTTCGCCAGCCCTGCGCACAGCGCTGGTCGTCTCGCTGATCGGAATAATCTTCATCGGCGTCTATCCTCAGCCGCTGATCAACCTCGCACAAAAATTGCTTGCGCCGCTGGCGGCGTTGGGTTCGCTGGCGTTGAAATAGACGAAATCGCACTGAGTCGTTATCCTAGAGTCTCGGGAGCAGACAATTTCAATGCATTCTCAAAGCCATCTTCAAACTCAACAGGAGGCATCTCGGATCGCGACTTCAAACACTGAGACAAAGCACCGTCTCTACAGCATTCAGAACATCGATGCCTTTGAGTGGCTGAAAAATGAACCGATGAATTCGATTCATGCTGTCGTAACCGATCCCCCGTACGGACTATTAGAATACTCCGAAAAAGAACTTGCAAAGCGCAAAAACGGAAAGGGCGGAGTATGGCGGCTTCCTCCGTCTTTCGACGGCAGCAAGCGCAAGCCCCTGCCGCGCTTCACCATTCTAACTGAGACAGATCAAAAGTCGCTGAGAGATTTTTCTCACCGCTTAGCATCTCTGTTAAAGTGCGCTCTGGTGCCAGGTGGACATATCTTTATCGCAACTAATCCCTTGATCTCTCATCTGGTCTACGAAAGCTTTATTAAGAGTGGATTCGAAAAGAGAGCAGAGATCATTCGCACTGTGTTTACTCTTCGTGGCGGCGATCGTCCCAAAAATGCACATGATGAGTTTTCAGAAGTAACAGTTATGCCCAAATCATGCTGGGAGCCCTGGGGCTTGTTTCGCAAGCCGTGCGAAGGCAGAGTTCAGGACAACCTGAGGAAATGGAAGACAGGCGGACTGAAACGTATTTCCCCCTCGGAACCGTTCAAGGATCTAATCAAATCTTCACCCGCGAGAAAACAGGAACGAGAAATCGCACCTCATCCTTCCCTCAAACCCCAGAACTTTCTGAGGCAGATCGTGCGTGCCTCTCTACCATTAGATCAGGGAACGATCCTCGATCCTTTCATGGGTTCGGGTTCCACAATTGCAGCTGCTGAGGCGTGTGGTCTAGCAAGCATTGGGCTGGAAATACGGGAAGAGTATTTCAAAATGGCTCAAGCTGCCATTCCCAGATTGGCTGCGCTAAGCGTCTGATGAGACTCGCTTAATGAAGCTTCCGGCAGCAAGGCTAAAAGACAAAGCGGTCTATCAAAGGAAGGACGTTAGGTTGCTCGGTGGCAAGGCCGTCCCAGTTAACGGAGAGTAGACTGCCGTCATATTTTAAGACGAACATGCTGGACTTTTACTGTTGAGCCCGATTGCGTTGAAATAAGCACAATGAACGCGGCTTTGCCTGGTGGCGACCTTATCGATATGGGCCTCGAAGACTTGCGCGACGGCCACGAAACCATTGCGTCCTTGCTAGTAGCGATCGGCGCGCCGCGTCTCCGCCAACTCGGCCTCCCGGTTCCCGACAACCTACCAGCTAATCCCGAGCATCGACTCTATGATCGGCTGGCAGAAGACGATGTTGACGCAGCACACTCACGATACAATTCACTTATTAGAAGACTAGTCAGCTTTGAACGAGCAGCAGCATGCGTCAAAAAGTAACTGCTCCGCGCCTGCACGACTTCATCAAGGCGCTGGGCGGAGCAGCCACGACACCCGTTAGGATTTTTCTGGTTGGAGGTGCAACGGCGGTCCTGTTGGGTTGGCGCGATTCCACCATAGATGTCGATTTGAAAGTTGTCCCAGACAGCGACAGCATCCTGAAAAGCTTGCCGGCGTTCAAGGAACGCCTGGAGATGAATATCGAGCTAGCCTCACCGGATGATTTTATTCCCGAGTTACCAGGCTGGCAGGAGCGAAGCACGTTTATTCAGCAAATAGGGAAAATCGCGTTCTTTCATTACGATTTTTATGCTCAGGCACTTGCGAAGATCGAGCGCGGCCATGATACCGACATGCTGGATGTTCAAGAAATGATCCAGCGTGGTTTGATTGAACCGGTGCGGTTACTGGAACTCTTTTCCAGCATCGAAGATCAACTTTATAGATACCCCGCAATTGACGGAGCATCATTTCGTCGCGTTGTGGAGCACGCAGTCGGGAAAGTGAATCAGGGCGGCGAAACCGACTAACCAGCGCGCCAAGAAATTGTGGGAGAAGAACTACAATGATCAGATTAGACTTCCCGACAAATTCCTGGTGCACTGCCGACTAGCTTAGGTGACGCAAGCTCCATTCGGGGATCTGCTAGCATGCCGGTCTTTTACTTCCTTGCTGCGATCGTTATCTGGCTGGGTATCCTTTCTCTTCGCAGTGGCAAACGATTCGCAGATTATCTCCGACTCGATTCAGCGCGGCTGCTTCCAGACTTCACACCTTTCGTTTCCATCATTGCTCCTACTCGCGGAATTGATCAGGGGTTACACGAAAACCTGACAGCACTCTTCCAGCAGGAATATCCGGACTACGAAATCATTTTCGTTACTGACGCAGCGAGCGACCCTTCAATAAGCGTGATCGAAGCGGTCAAACGATCGGCGGTATCGGCTACTGGACGTTCGCAGGAAAGGAAGATTTCCACCAGGGTGGTGATCGCCGGCGCAGCGGTCGACAGCGGACAGAAGGTCCATAATCTGAGCGTAGCTGTCGGCAAGGTCGATTCCCGGAGCGAGGTGCTGGTCTTTGTTGATGCGGATGCGCGGCCGCAAGTCCACTGGCTCAAATCGCTGGTTGCGCCTTTGCACAATCGACGGGTCGGGGCCGCTACCGGATATCGTTGGTTTATTCCTTTGCGCGGCGGTCTGGCTTCACACCTCTGTTCCGTTTGGAACGCGTCGATTGCCTCCGCGCTCGGAGAAAGCGATGATAAGAATTTCTGCTGGGGAGGTTCGGCGGCGATTCGCCGCGAGACCTTCGAACGCCTGAACATCAGAGAGCGTTGGCGCGGCACAGTCTCAGACGACTTCGCACTGACCAAAGCGTTGAAGGAAGCCCATCTGCCGATCCGTTTCGTGCCGGCTTGTTTGACTGCGTCGCTGGAAGACTGCACCTTTAGAGAACTAATCGAGTTCACCACCAGGCAGTTGAAGATCACCCGGGTCTATGCTTCTCATCTCTGGAAGGCGGCCTTCCTGGGCAGTTTGCTGTTTGTTCTGGTGTTCTTTGGTGGCCTTGTGCTGGTAAGCGCGCGGGCGTTTCTGGGGTTGTCGTTTTGGCTCCCCTTGTCGCTGCTTGGTCTGATTTTCGGCCTGGGCGCCCTTAAAGGTTACCTCCGGTTGCGAGCGGTGGAGCTGTGGCTGGCCAAGTACGACAGAGAATTGAGGAAAACGTTGCCGGCTCATATGTTTCTCTGGCCGATAACGTCGGCACTCTTTCTCTATAACAGTATTGCCGCCATGTTCTCGCGGCGGATTGAGTGGCGGGGAATTAAGTACGAATTGAAATCGCCAACTGAAGCTGTCATCATCTCCGCGAGTAATAAATAGGTGTCAGGTGCCGGGTGTCGGGTGCCGGTCAAGCCGACTTCAAGCCATCTCTAACTGATGCCGATACCCGATACCCGATACCTGACACCCAGTACCTGACACCCGATAAGATGCCCAATAGAGCCGTACAACTAGTTCAACTTCTGCGAAACAGTAAACGTGAGCTGCGCCTAGGTACTGTGATCCTCTTCGTCACTTCGCGCTGCAACGCATTCTGCAGAACCTGCTTCTACCACGAAGAGTTGAATAATCCAGGCGACATGACCTTCGCTCAGATTGAGAAGGTCTCGCGTACCATGCCGCCGATCACTGACCTATGGCTCTCCGGTGGCGAGCCAACGTTGCGCCGCGACGTCTCGGAGATTATCGATACGTTCGTGGCCAACAACGGCGTCAATCGCGTCATCATTCCCACGAACGCGCTGATCAAAACACGCGTCTATGAGATTGTTGACCAGGCTCTGGGCAAGCATCCGAGGCTCGATCTCTATCTCAACATCGCCCTCGATGGTTATGGAGAGACTCACGATCGGATTCGGGGAGTGCCGGGGAATTGGGGGAAGGCTCTGGATTGCATCCAGTCGCTATATCCGCTGAAAGAAAAATACACAGATCGTTTTCGACTTAACGTGAACACAGTCATCTGCGCGGAGAATTACACGCAGATCGAGAAGCTTGCGGAGTACATGTGGCTGAACTTCCGACTGGACGGTCAATATTTCAATATCATCAGGGGTGAAACACCTGTTGGCGACGAGATTAAACAGGTGCCGGCTGAGTTACTTCCCGGTATCTATTCATTCGTTTCGCGATTGACCAAGCGCTACGGCGATCGAATGTTTGCCGATGACGACTCCAGCGATCGGTTCGTCAAGAACGTTGCTTACGTTGGCGCGATTACGACCCATTACCGAAGTCAACACGCGAACTTTGCCACTCCGACTGCATGGCCTTTCCCCTGCACGGCCGGTGAGACCACGGCGGTGATCGACTACAACGGCGACGTGCGCGCTTGCGAGTTGCGCGAGAAGTTTGCGACCCTCAGCGATTTTGATTATGACTTTAAAGCGCTTTGGGCCGCGCATGAGCGAGAAGTGGAGCTAAACGCTATTGATGGAGGCAAGGCCTGCTGGTGCACGCACGTGTGCTTTATTCACGATTCCCTGCGCCATTCTCGCCGGGCTCTGCTGTACGAACTGCCGAAGAATTATCTCACTCGGGAGTCATGGTAAAGTGTTGAGTCAGGAGTCACCGATGTCTCACCAAACCCGCGAAGAGTACCTGGCGCTCGAGCGTAAGGCTGAGTACAAGAGTGAGTATCTCAATGGCGGGATATTCGCGATGACCGGCGCGCGCCGTAAACACAACCTCATTTCCACTAACCTGGTCACGTTGTTGAATGTGCAGTTGCGTGGGAAGCCGTGCGAAGTCTACGGAAGCGACATGCGGTTAAAGGTGACTGAAACTGGTTTGTATACTTACGCAGATGTCGTGGTTGTTTGTGGGGATCCAAGTTTTGAGGACGTCTACGACAAGATCTCTTTTGAGTAGCTCTTAGAAAATGAAACAACTTGACGATCAGGAAACGAACCGCAAGAGCGGCATTGCCTATGCTGCTGGTCTGACCTTATTTTTCTCAGTAGTGTTTCTTTGTGGGGTCGGTTGGTTGTTTGATCGCTGGTTGGAAACCGCGCCCTGGTTAATGATTTCCGGCCTGGTGCTGGGGGCCGTCGTGGGCTTCTACCAGTTTGTAAAGCTGACCTCGAAGCTATCGTGAGCGCTAACGTGCGTCTGGGAAGTAGTAGCCGGCTCGGCTCTCTTAGTCCGCTTCGGACGACTGAAAGTAGCCCAGCACTTAAGTGCTGGGATTGAATATCCATATAACTCATCAAGTCCGGCTTGGCGGACGACTGAACCATTCTTCAGAGAATCCACAACATCCGGCCCAGCACTCAAGTGCTGGACTACAGTCACTCGTCCGAAGCGGACTCATTGAGCGTTAGATTACAATGGAGACCTCCTTAGCAGCGGGCTACTGTTGCTGAGTTCAAGTCAAGCTCCTGCCTCGACAACCCCTCGTTTGCCCGTGTAAAATCAGCCGCTTCGCCAATGAAAGAACCTGCAAACAAGGAAAGTGGGAGCGCGCTTTCGGCGGCGACTGGCAACGGCATCGATGGGCGTATTTTCCGATCCATGGCCGGCGCGGTCGCGTTAGCCGTAACTATCAGCGCCCCTTTCGCGCCCTGGCGAATAACCACCGGATTGCTGGTAGGTGGGGTTCTTTCTTTACTTAACCACTATTGGATGAGGACCTCCATTTCAGCCGGCTTTGATCTCGCCCTGGGCCAGGGCACAAAGCCTCAGATTAAGTTCGTTCACTATGTCCTGCGCTACTTCGTCGTGGGAACAATCGTGTTCGCTGCATATCAGCTAAATGTGGTCTCATTACCCGCGACGGTAGCGGGGCTATGCAGTTTCGTAGTGGCATTGTTTGTGGAAGCATGTAGAGAATTCTATTTAGCAATCATTCATCGAGAGGAAATTAATTAGTGTTCTGGTTGCTGGAGACCGCCAAGGCTGCTGATGGTGAAAAGGCGGAGCAGGCCGCACATCACACTCCAATCATCGTGGAGTTGGTCAACCATTACTTTGGCCAGTCGGTGTACGACCTTCAGATGAGGCACACCTATCCGCGCTGGAAGACGTTCTTCGCCAACTTTCATACTACGCCGGAGGCTGTGTTTGGGCCCTACAGCCCTGAGACAGCGATACCCTGGTACACGGTCATGTTTGTGATCGCGTGCATATTAAGTGTAACCATCATCTGGATTTTTAAGGGAAAGCTGTCAACTGAAGAGCCGGGACCGGGACAACAAACTCTCGAGGTGGGTGTGCTGGCCGTTCGCGACATGCTTGCAGACATTGTGGGCCCGCAGGGATTGAAATACTTCCCGATTGTGATGACTTTCGCGGTGCTGATCCTGGTTTCTAATTTGATGGGTCTGTTTCCGTTATTCATGTCGCCGACCGCGGCAACCAGCGTCACCTTCGCTCTCGGACTTACTTCATTTCTCTACTACAACTACATAGGCATCGCAGAGAACGGAATTCTCGGCCACCTAAAGCATTTGGCTGGTCCGATTTGGTGGATCTCCTGGTTGATCTTCCCGATTGAAATAATCAGCAACCTCATCCGCCCGTTCTCTTTAGGCATCCGTCTGTTTGGGAACATATTTGCCGATGAACAGGTGACCGCCACGGTCGCGGGGATCTACCCTCCGCTTACTCAGTGGCTATTGCCGATATTGCTCATGCCACTCGGAGTTTTTGTGGCGTTCGTGCAGACCTTTGTTTTTATCCTGCTTTCGCAACTCTACTTAAGCGAAGTGTCGCATGCACCGCATGAACACGACGAGGGTGGGGAGCAGAATATCGAGAGCCATACGGGCCTTGAGCAGAAGGCGCTCGCAGTTTCGTGATGGCATCATCCAGCAGTAATACCCAAGCGCGATTCGAGCGGCTCTGGCAAGTGCGCCGGGTACGTTGATCGCGAACTAGTCACCGCAGGGTGCAGACTCACCCGAATGGAGCATTACTGAGTCTCATAGCTTCGCTTTTTGAAGCAGGAAGTGTCTGTTTCGCAGGAGCGCCGTTGTTCGAGGGGCGGTGGATACCGGATGCAGGCGAAATCATATTAACCAGTTCTGACTTCTATTCGATTTGTGCTGTACCCAATCATTCTGAAGCGACTTCAGATGGAGAAACGTGAATGAGAAAACTCAGGATTGTTTTCTTTGCAATGATAGGCATGTTGATGACCGCCATGCCCGTACTTGCACAGGCCCCTGCCCAGGCAGTGGACAACTCGGCCGGACTCAAGGCAATAGCCGCTGGCATTGGCTTTGCAATTGCGGTCTTTGGCGGCGCTCTGGGCCAATCCAGGATCGGCGCGGCCGCTTGCGAAGGGGCGGCCCGTAATCCCGGCGCGTCAGCCAAAATTCAGACGATGATGATTTTGGGACTGGCGCTGATCGAATCGCTGGTTCTATTCGCGCTGGTTATTGTGTTCGTAAAAACTTAGCCTACCGAATCTACGCCTAGTAAGAGATGCGAGCGGGGCTTTAGAGCTTCGCTCGCATCTTTGTTTTAGTTAAGTTTAGAGTTCACCTTTAGCTTGTCCGCGCCCCTAGCCCGCATTCTTCACGAACTGCGGAGCTGTTCAACAAGCCTGCGTTAGCAGGCGACAGCATTAAAGCCTGGGGCGTGAGCCCCAGGTCACTGCAAACAAAGAGTCCCAAGCCTGCGAAGCAGGCGACAGCGGCCCAAATTTGCGCTCGTGTAAATACACAACGCGCTGCCGCCCGTTACCACGGGCTGATGCCCATCTTCGTTGCTTCCCTGGGGCTCACGCCCCAGGCTTTACGCTGCCGCCAGCTTACGCAGGCTGGCATGACCTGAAGGTTCATGAATAATGCGGGCTAGCCACAACCTAAAGGTTGACTCTGAACTTCCGGCTTCAAAATGAACAGTAGCTCTTTTCGCTTGTCTTTGCTTGTCTTGAAAGCTGTGTGATACGCTGACATCTCTCCCCAACAGAAAGCAGTGAGGCACAATTCGTCAATGAAAACATGTCCGAATTGCGGAGCGGAATATCCGGACACGACCACACTGTGTCCTTCGGACGGTGTTGCACTCGAACAGACTGGCGACTCTTTACTTGGCCAAGTCCTTGCTGGCAAGTACCGAATTGACGAACGTCTTAATGAAGGTGGCATGGGCGCAGTCTATCGCGGCACGCACGTTTTAATGGACAAGACCGTGGCAGTTAAGGTGCTGCGGCCTGCCCTTGCAGCTGACGAAAAGTTAGTTGCGCGCTTTTCGCGGGAGGCGCGGGCTGCATCGCGGATTTCGCATCCTCATGCGTTAAGCGTTACTGACTTTGGAGAGTCAGAAGATGGCGTCGTCTTCCTGGTAATGGAGTACCTCGATGGGAAGACACTCAAAGAGATTATTAGAGAAGAAGGCCCACTGCCACTGCCGCGAGTGGTCGAAATCCTCCGGCAGGTAGGTGGGGCGTTGAATGCGGCCCACGGGCAAGGCGTCGTGCACCGGGATCTGAAGAGCGAAAACATCATGTTGTTGAATTCCGCCGGGCCTGACTATGCAAAGGTGTTGGATTTCGGTATCGCCAAGATCCAAGAGCCAACCGGTGCATACAATCCCGGTCTCACCGCCCCGGATTTAGTAATCGGCACGCCGCAATACATGTCACCAGAGCAATGCTCGCAAGCGTCGGAAATTGATGCGCGCTCCGATCTCTACTCGCTGGGCGTGATCATCTACGAGATGCTGGTCGGGCACGTGCCTTTCACCGGCCCATCCCCAACCGCAATTATGATGAAACACTTGCAGGACGAAGCTCCCTCGATTTTGCAGGAAAGAGCTGATTTGCCGTCGGGCGTGGGACGCGTAGTACAACGAGCAATGGCCAAGCGCCCGGATGATCGCTACCAGCATGTGGGAGATTTGGTTGAAGACCTGACTATGGCGTCGGGTGTGGAAGGGGCCGCAGTGCCTCCAGTGCCCACGAGCTCTGCAGGTCATGGGGGCGTCGATCCGGCCCATTCGACTGGCGAGCGGGCGACTGAACCGGATGAGGAAACAATGGTGCGGCCAAGAGTTGAGAACAGGCCGGTACCGAGCGTCGCGCCTCCAGCGAGCGAGATTCACGCAGCGTCGCCGGCAAGCAATTTAAATCTATGGAAGGTCCTGATTTCTTCGCTGGCGGGTTTGCTTCTCGTTTTTGCAGTCGTATATGCGTTTACAAAAAACTCCGAGCCGGTGAATAACAACCAACCTCTACCGGGACTCGTTGCTGACCCCAACAGTCAGGCAGTAGAACCTTCACCTCCGGCTACCGGAAAAACTGAAGCCGACATTCCTTTAGCGGGAACGCCTGCTAACCAGGTTACTAATGCGAACGAGAACGCAAATGCGAACGCCGACCCCGACCCCGACGCCAACGCCGAGGCAACGCCTTCTCCCACCGTAACCGTTAACAGCAACGCGAACTCAAATATTGCGGCTGAAAACTCAAACCAGAATACGAACAAGCTGCCACCAGCGAACGTTCCCCTGCCGTCCCCTTCCAATCGGGTGAATACCAATGAGCAGCCACCACCGCCTCCGCCCGGCGCCAAGCCGACGCCCCAACCAAGTGCCAAACCACCTGACGTCTCAGATCCACCATCTTGATAAAGGCAACAGAAGTTACGCATCTGAGGCCGCATCCACCATCTGAATAATTCTATCTTGCTCTTCGATCGATATCTCGATGTTCACTACGTAACACGGGAGCTCCAACTTGCTCTGTTGTAGTTTTACAGCGTCTTTGGCGGTTGTGACGACACTTTTAGCACCGCCTTTTCTCGACTCCTGAATCAAAGAGTCGATCTCCGACTGAGTATACTGGTGGTGATCCGGAAAAGTGTGAGTGAGAACCGGATCGATTCCTGCGCGGCGCAGAATTTCAAAGAACGACTCGGGATTTCCCACTGCGCAGAACGCGGCGGCTGGTTGAGGCAAACAAAAAAGCTCTTCTAGCCCTTCGGAGTTCATCCTGGAAATACCTTTGACTTTTATTTTCGAGGCGACTACAGGACGGCAACCAATGAGTCTTTGAATCTCAGATACTAGCGAGACCAGCTCAGCGCTTTGATCGGCTCTGGTCACGACCACACAATCAGCCCGAGACAGACCAGACCGAGGCTCCCGCAGTCTACCAGCCGGCAAGAGCTTGCCACCGCCCCACGGGTTGGCGGCGTCGATTGTTAGGATGTTGAGATCGCGCGCCAGCGCAAGGTGCTGAAAACCGTCATCCAAAACGAACACTTCGGCGCCGAGGTTATCGATAGCCCACTTGCCGGCGGCGATACGATTTGAATCGCTGATCACGGCCGCGAGTCCTTTTAAGTTTTGTGCCAGCAAGAAGGGTTCGTCGCCGGCTTCCGCGGCATTGCCTAAAACAGTGGAGCCATCTGAAACGACCACTCGAGAGCTGGCGTTAGCGCGTCCATAACCGCGGGTCAGGATGCATACTTTTCTTTGCTTGCGCGCCAGCGTTCGACACACCCATTCGACTAAAGGAGTCTTACCTGTTCCGCCGGTGGTTAAATTCCCGATGCTTATTACTGGGGCGGCAAGCTTAGTGGTTCGGAGGAGACCCCTGTTGTAGGCAGCGAGTCGCGTTTGGGTCAAAGCGCCGTAAATTGTGCTCAAAGGGGGTAGCATCATGTCGGCAATTGAGCTCATGTAGTTTCAAGAAGCAGCGGTGCCGGCGGTTTCATGTTTAGTTGCGAATGCTTCTGAGCAAAGAATCGAGCAGATCCAGGGTGCGTTCCGAGGCCCCCTGGTTTTGTTCAACCATCTGCTTCGCCCGCTGCCCGAGTTCACGTCGCCGTTGCTTGTCATTTAGCAGTTCTTTAAAGACTTTCCCAAGTGCCCTACCAGCTTGTCCGTCGGACAGGAAAGGCAGTTGAATGATCGCATGGTTTTTGGCAAAGACTGTCACGATGCCGTCAAAGTTGTGAGTGTGCGCGCCCGTGACTATTGCCGCACCTACAGCCGCAGGTTCAAGGATGTTATGCCCACCAATATTGGCGATACTTCCACCTACAAAAACTACAGCGGCGAGGGAATAGATCGCCGGGAGCTCTCCGATAGTATCAAGAAGAATTGCGTCGCAAGTTTGATCGATTGGACTCGCGAGATTTGACCGCCTGGTCCAGGTCAACCGCGAGTTGTCGAGCAGTGAAGCAACGTCTGCGAAGCGTTCAGGATGGCGCGGCGCGAGCATTAGCCGGAGTTTTTGAGCTGACCCGGTTCTGAGGCGCTGAAAGGCTTCCAGCATCAGGCGTTCTTCGGGCGGGTGAGTGCTGGCGGCGAGAATCAATGGCGCCTTGTTAACGATATCGAAGCGCTGTTGGAGTTCGCCAGCCAATGTATTTGAGGACGGCATTGTGCCGGCGTCAAACTTAAGATTGCCCGAAACGAAAACCTTGCTGGGAGCGAGCCCAAGGGTTCGAATTCGCTCAGCATCAGCCTCCGTTTGCATTATGCCGACGCTAAGACATTCGAGGACGCGCGAGACAAACCGGCTTATACATTTATATCTGCGAAAAGATTGATGGGAAATCCGGCCATTTACGATGGCCACCGGAATTTGCTGTATGTGACACTCGCGCAGAAAGCCTGGCCATAGCTCGGTTTCCAGAATCAGAACCGCAGATGGGTTGATTGCTTTGAGTGCGCGCCGAACAGTCCAACGCCAGTCGAACGGGAAATAGAAAACCTTTGCGACTTCGCTTTTGAAAAGCTCACGTGCAAGGTTTTGACCTGTCAGGGTCGTCGTTGATACCACAAGAACTACATCGGGAAAACGATGTCGGATACCCCGCACTAGCGGCCGAGCGGCGTGAGACTCTCCAACCGACACGCAGTGGATCCACACCACTGGTCGGCCATGGCTCTGGATTACGGGAAGGGACGACCCCAGCCGTTCCTTAAATCCGGCCACGTACTTGCCATGTCGAAACGCGTCAAAGAGAAAGCGGGGAAGCAGTACCAGAAGGCCGAGGGTCAATAGCAGGCTGTAGACATGGTACATAGGAAAGACGAGTGTTTATTGCCGGTCAGCCCGTTCAGGGAAGACAGTCGGAGCAGGAGCCAGGAGCAGGAGGCAGCATTTTCCATTTCTCATTTCTCATTTTTCATTGAAAGACATCAGATGGACTCGACTTAAGCAGTACGCGAGTCCATTCGCCGTCGACATCTTTTCTGCAATGAAAAATGAGAAATGGAAAATGGAAAATGGAAAATGGAAAATGCTGCCTCCTGCTCCTGCCTCCTCGCATCATCTGGCCACCAGCGACCCCGGTTTATTTCGCCCGTTCAATGTATCGGCCTTCGGTGGGATCCACGCGGATGCGGTCGCCTTCATTAACAAAGGGTGGGACGGTGATGGTGATCCCGTTTTCGAGTGTGGCCGGTTTATTGACGTTGGAAACAGTCGCCCCCTTCATGGTGGGATCTGTGCGGGTTACAGTAAGTTCAAGCGACGGCGGAAGACCAATGCCGACTGGCGCCCCTTCATAAAACTCGGCTTGCAATCTGAGTCCGGGATTCAACCACTGAGCCGCATCGCCCAGGTCCTCTTCACTGAGCGCAACCTGTTCGTAGTTTTCGGTATTCATGAAGTGGTGATGAGAGCCATCGGAATAGAGGTACTCCATCTCGTGCTGTTCCAAACTTGCCCGCTCCACCGTGTCGGCAGAACGGAACCGATGCTCGAAAGATGATCCTGTCTTAATGTTCCGAAGTTTGGTTTGCACCATCGCGCGTAAATTACCAGGCGTATGATGGCGAAACTCCATAACTTTGCATGGCTGACCTTCGAAGACTATTACCATGCCGCGCCGAATTTGGGTTGCTGGAATAGCCATGGGCTAGTTTCGATCTCCATAAAACAGCCATTCAGGTTCTTTCAAACAAGAGGGGACATGTTGCTCGTTAACGAAACACGTAGTCTAACGAGGCCAGGAGATCTTTGTCCAGCGCCCATCACAGACACAAATGGATTCACGATGCCGCAAAGAAATTCGAATCGCGTTTTAGCCTGGGACACACGCGAATCAGCCTGGATACGAACAGCAGCCAGCCGGCGATGGAGTAGAGCTTTTTCTGATCCGCGTTCATCCGCGCGTATCCGCGGCTAAATGGTTTCTCCCGCCACGGCGACGAAAAGACGGCTTCACCGAAACTTAGCAGTCCGGATCAGCCGTCTTTTTGAGGAGCCCACCTACCTCACTTTCGTTTAACGTCTCGCCGTCGGTGAAGTTCCAAAAGAGCTAGGCCGCGTGAGCGCGCGGGACCCTTCGCTGACGAGCTACCCGTTCGAGCCATTTCTGGGCGTCGCAATAATGGGGAAAGCGACGCTCATCCTGACGAAAAGCGCTGGTGTGATAATAGCGGCGGCCGTTGATTAGACGCGCTGGGTGTTTAATATGAAGCATTTCATGATAAAGAATAAACTCAACGAACCATTCGGGGACTTCGAGCGAATCGAGTGTCTTGCTGATAGTAATGGTGTCGTAAACGCGATCATGATGGCCCAGAATATTGCGAGTTCGACGCTGCGACCATGTAAGTGTCGCTTTCGCCAACTCTCCGTCGAAATAACGTCGGTTAAGCTTAGTAAACATCTTGTCCAGGTTATAAGCCTCGCCCTGAGCTGAGGAAATCAACTTGCGGCCACGCCGGCGACGAGCCAGGTCAGACGAGCGCATGACCTCCGATGTCACGGAGTAGTCCTGGTAGACCCGTTTGTGTACGTCTGGAATTCTTCTCCCTAATAATCTGGCGACCAGGACGAAGGCGAGGGCGCGTAAGACTTCGGGCGGGGCACCCCTGCAAATGTCGGACAAACGAACATACACCCGTCCCGAGCGCACCCTAATGGTGTGATGTAGTCCGGCATAGGGATAAAAGCGAAGTTCAATCTTAGGCACGGCACGATTGTTTCCCAAATGGCGAAATGCGTCTGCAAAAAACTTTTTGACTTCATTCATCGCCAGTGCTCCTGCGAATTACTTCCCGGCACAACCTGATTCGCGATTCTCTACTCTCGATGGGAGGGGCTAAACCCCTTGATCAACCTGGGGAGTACCGAGCCCGGTGCCAGCTCCAATTTGGAAACATCTTAAGTAGCTGAGCTGGGGAGCGTCAATTGATTTCCAGCAGCCACTGAAAACCCTAGTAAAAGCGGCCCGATAGCGCGAAGCGCGACGGTGAGGAAATGTGGGAGTGAAAAGCACGCGCTTTAAACACAAGCGTTAGAATAGTTTATAGCGCCGCTAAGATTATTCTTCAAAGATCGAGCCTTAAGTATATGTGAGGCGTGGAATTAGCTCTGTGATGAATTGGAGCCCAGGTCAAAGCATGTGTTAACCTTCTGTTTGCAGCCACCTTGCCGATTACTTTATACTGCGAAAGGCGCAGCGGTTGCATTGGTCGGCTGCCGTGAACGAAGTACCGTTTTCTTCATCCCGATCATCGTCTAAATGAACATCTAATGCCCCGTCGCAGTAATCTTCAAACCTCAGAAAAGAACACCCCTGATTCCCGTGGGCAGGCTGTGCTCGCGGCCATTATCAAGGAGCACCTCGTCACCGGGGAAGCGGTTGGCTCCCTGGTGCTATCTGACCGGTTCGCCCACGGCCATGGCTGGAGCTCGGCTACGATTAGAAATGTCATGGCGGAACTTGAAGAAGCCGGGTTAGTGGAGCAGCCTCACACCTCAGCCGGCCGAGTGCCTACCGACAAGGGCTATCGTTATTACGTCGACAACATGCTTGGAGAAGCCCGACTCTCACGTGCCGACCTCAAGGCGATCGATGGGGTTTTTTCTTCCTCCGGGCTCGAATCTTCCTCGTCCCTGGAACGGCTTATGGAGAGGGCTTCCCATGCGCTCTCGGAACTGTCAGAGAACGTCGGAATTGTTGTTTCGCCATCTCTGGCGGAGAATCGGCTAAGTCACATCGAGTTTCTGCAACTCTCCGACAAACGCATTTTGGTGGTGCTCGTTACCACGTCCAACATCATCCACAATAAAATCATTCGGTTGGAGGAGAACCTTACTGAGGAAGACCTGGAGCATACGGCCCGTTACTTGAACACGGAATTCAGCGGTAAAAGTCTTATTGCCATTCGCTCAGAAATCCTCGAGCTGATGGGAGAAGAAAAGGCTTTGTATGACCGGCTTCTTCGAAACGCTATTCTGCTTTGCGATATGAGCTTGGATGGTCAGGAGTCAAGCGGCGGCGAGATTTATGTTGATGGCGCATCGAACATGCTTACCAAACCCGATTTTGTAGATGTTGACAGAATGCGCGAGCTGTTTCGCACTTTCGAGGAAAAATCGCGTTTGCTTAAGATACTCAACGAGTGCGTGACTCGGGATCAACCTGCGTTTCGAGGTGACGTTAACGTGGTCATTGGAAGGGAGCATCCTACCTCCTCAATGCGCCATTGTGCCCTCATTACCGCCCCCTACCGAATTGGCTACAATGAGAACCCGGGCACGCTGGGAGTAGTCGGACCGATGAGAATTGAATATTCACGCATTATGGCTATGGTAAACTACATGGCCAGGCTGATTGAGCGCCGACTGGGTGAGGAAACACCTCTTTACTAACACCTGGCCATTAATGATACCGCTCTAAAAGTTTTGGAACCTTGGCTTCATGTCTCCCAATAAAAAAGCTAGCGGACGGAACCGCATTCCAATCGAATTCGTGGATACAGAACAGGAGAACGAGATCTCAGGCGAGTCACGGACCGTGGACGAACCTCGGGAAGAAAACGGTCCTCATCAGCACTTAATCCCGGAAGAGTCTGCTGACGTGGACGTAGAAGTGGACGAGGATCGGTCTGAAGAATTGACCGAGGATCTGTATGAATTTAGTTCGAACAAAGTCGACTTGGACCAAGCTCAGTATCAACCGACCCAAGCCAAGACCGGGGAGCTTGGTGGCCCGGTGTTGGCAGAGTTGGTCGCAACTCGATCCGAGTTGAAAAGGGTAGAGGTCGAAGTCGCCGGCTTGAAAGATCGGTTGACGCGCAGACAGGCGGATTTTGAAAATTACCGCAAGAGAGTGGAACGCGAACGCGCTGACACATACGAACATGCCGTCGCGGAGATCGCCACCAAGCTGCTGCCAGTTCTCGACAATCTTAAGAGGGCGCTGGAGGCGGAAGCGCACCTTGAATCAACTGAATCGGATGAGTTTCGTCACTTCCTAAGTGGAGTCGATCTGATCTTCAAACAACTCACCGAAGTCCTCGAGGTCCTCGGCGTGAAACCGATCACGGCCGTGGGCGAGCGCTTTGACCCTCATATTCATGAAGCCGTGGTGTCGGAGTCTACTGACGACTACGAGCCCGACACCGTTATGCAGGAGATAATCCGTGGTTACCGGTTAGGCGAGAAACTAATCCGACCTGCGCTGGTGAAAGTAGCTGTGAAGAAGTAAGTAATGGGAAAAGCGATCGGAATAGATTTAGGTACGACCAATTGCTGCGTCGCGGTTTTGGAGGGCGGGGCGGTCCAGATTGTGCCTAATAAGGAAGGGGGCAGAACTACTCCGAGTGTTGTCGGTTTTACGGATAAGGGTGAACGTCTGGTCGGACAAATCGCTAAGCGTCAGGCTGTGACCAACGCAGCCAATACCGTCTACGCGGTCAAACGTTTGATCGGCCGGAAGTATAACTCCCCCGAGCTTCAGCGCATGCGCGAGACTTCAGCTTTTGAACTGGTTGACTCGCCCAATGGCGACGCGCGCGTTCGGGTCCAGGGCCGAAGCTATAGCCCGCCGGAGCTGTCGGGTATCGTTTTGCAGCGATTGAAAGCTGCGGCTGAAGATTTTCTGGGCGAGCCGGTGACCGATGCGATTATTACCGTGCCGGCGTATTTCGATGACACGCAACGCCAGGCGACGAAGGATGCTGGAAAAATTGCCGGCCTGAAAGTTGAGCGCATCATCAACGAACCCACGGCAGCCGCGCTTGCGTACGGCCTGAGTAAGTCAGGGGTTGAGCGTATCGCGGTATATGACCTTGGTGGAGGCACGTTTGATATTTCGATCCTCGAAATGAACGAAGGTGTTTTCGAGGTATTGTCGACCTCCGGAAACACTTTCCTGGGAGGTGAGGATCTCGACGAAAGAATAATGAATTGGATGGCGGATCAATTTCTGGCAGACAACGGAATTGATCTGCGGCAGGACCGACTGGCGCTTCAGCGTTTGAAGGAAGTTGCCGAACGCGCGAAGTGTGAACTATCTTCTGCTACCGAAACCAACATCAATCTTCCTTTCATTGCAGCGGATGCCACGGGGCCCAAGCATTTCAATAAATCGTTAACTCGGGAGCAGTTTGAAGACCTCGTGGCAGATCTCATCGAGCAAACGGTGGCGCCCTGTCATAAAGCTCTGGAAGACGCGAAATTTAAAGCCAGTGATGTCGATAAAGTTATTCTGGTCGGCGGCCAGACTCGTTCGCCAATCGTCGAACGCACGGTCGAAAAGATCTTTGGAAAGAAGCCCTCTGCGGAGATTAACCCTGATGAAGTAGTGGCCATGGGAGCGGCCATCCAGGGCGGCGTCTTAACGGGCGACATTAAAGATATTGTGCTGCTTGATGTATTGCCGCTCAGCCTGGGTCTGGAAACACGCGGCGGCTTGTTTACCAAAATCATCGAACGAAATTCGACGATACCACTGCGGAACAGCTTGACATTTACTACCGTGGTGGACAATCAGGCATCCGTTGAAATTCACATCTTGCAGGGTGAGCGTGAAATGGCGACCGGCAATCGTTCGTTAGGAAAATTCGAGCTGGTGGGCATCCCCCCAAGTCCGCGCGGCATACCCCAGGTCGATGTCTCATTCGAAGTCGACGCGAACGGGATCGTATCTGTTTCCGCCCAGGACCGGGCAACCGGGAGCGAGCAGCAGATGCGCATTACGCCGACCTCAGGTCTAACTCCAGACGAGATCGAACGGTTCATCAACGAGGCATCCAACTTTGCGGAAACTGATCGCGAAGCCAAGCAAAGAGTCATACTTCACAACAAAATGGAATCCCTTCTGCGAAATACCAAAAAGTCGTTCGATAAATTCGGCGGACTGCTTTCCGGAAGCGATCAGGAAATTGCTGAGCGAGTGTTCAACGAAAGCGCGACCGCCATTAAAACGGGCACCCCAGAGGAAATCGACAAAGCTCTTAACTTTCTGGAGCGGATCGCCGGACAACTTACCGTAGCCATGATGGAACCCACCGCAGACGGCGCGTCGCAGAAGGTCGAGGATAAGCACTAGTAAGCTGCTCGGACCTGATCGCGAGCGACCTAAGTAAGAAATCATAAACGAGAGGTTAGCAGACGCAGGATGGATAAACGGGACTATTACGAGGTACTGGGCATAAGCCGTACGGCAAAAGATCAAGAAATCAAGAGCGCCTACCGGCGACTGGCGATGCGTTATCACCCGGACAAGAATCCTAGCGACACCTCCGCTGAAGATAAGTTTAAGGAAGCTGCGGAAGCCTACTCGGTGCTCGCCGATCAGGAGCAGCGCCAACGCTATGATCGCTTTGGCCACGCGGGAGTATCGAGTGGCGCTGGCCCAAGCTGGGGAGCGCCTGGCTTTGGTGGCATTGAAGATATTTTGGGCGACCTGTTTGGATTTAGTGATGTGTTCGGTGGTGGACGCGGCGGAACCCGACGTTCCTCAGCGCAACGTGGCGCCGACTTGCGCTACGATCTGGAGATCACTCTGGAGGATGCGGCTGATGGAATGACCGCTCAGTTGCGAATTCCGCGCCTCGAAGGTTGTGAAACTTGTAAAGGGTCCGGCGCCGCAGCCGGAACCGAGCCGGAAGCCTGCAACACCTGTGGCGGCGCCGGACAGATGCGATATCAGCAGGGGTTCTTTTCTGTAGCTCGCACCTGCCACGCTTGTCGTGGAGTTGGCCGGATTATTAACAGTCCGTGCGCTGACTGTAGGGGAGCGGGTCGGGTCGAACGTGAAAAGCAGATGGAGCTAAAGATCCCCGCCGGAGTTGAAACTGGATCTCGATTGCGTGTGCAAGGGGAAGGGGAGTCAGGATCCAGTGGGGGACCGGCCGGTGATCTGTACGTTGTAATACACGTGGCAGAACACGAGCGCTTTGAGCGCCAGGGAAGTAATTTATATGTCGCCGTGCCGGTAACCTTTGCGCAGGCAGCGCTCGGCGCGGATATTGCCGTCAAGACATTAGCCGATGAAGAGAAATTGAAAATTCCTGTAGGAACTCAGACCGGAACAGTCTTTCGCTTAAAAGGCAAAGGCATGCCGGCGCTGGGAGGGCGGGGCCGCGGTGATTTGTTCGTTTCAGCTACTGTCATTACCCCAACCTCGTTGACGCGCGAACAGCGGAAACTGCTGGAGCAATTGGCAACGGTCGAGAGCAAAGATTTGGAAGACCGCGGACTGGTGGACAAAGTCCGCGACATCTTTGGTTAGGCTCACAGCCGGTAGCGTACGCCTGCGCGCTTGCGTGCTTCATCTTCCAGATCGATATTTTGCAGTCGGAGCGTCACGTCGGCGTTTAGATCCAGACCCGCGCTTTCGCCAGCCTGGAGTTTGACCGTTCCAGCGGCAGCAATCATGGCGGCGTTGTCAGTGGAAAGATGTAGTGAGGGAAAGTAGACGGGCACGCCCAGGCGCGTCGCCGCGTCTGACGAAGCGGATCTCAAGGCTCCGTTACAGGCGACACCGCCCGCGACTATTAGTGTCCGCGGTCGATATTCTTTCGCGACTCGCTCCATCGTTCCCACCAATGAGTTGACTACCACGCTCTGAAAACTTGCGGCCAGGTCTTTTATTCCCTGCGATGGTTCTTTACCATCGCTGACGGGCCGCAATCCGGTTTCTCTCACGTATTTTGTAACGGCAGTCTTCAAGCCACTGAAACTGAAATCCGGGAGTCCGTCACCCATACGTGGAATTGCGAACTTTACCGCGCGGGGATTACCCTCCCGAGCCAGCCGCTCGATAATCGGCCCACCGGGATAACCGAGGCCCAGCATCTTGGCGACCTTATCAAAAGCCTCGCCCGCAGCGTCGTCTCTCGTGCGCGCGAGGACCTTATACTTGCCAGGCTCTGGAATGTGGAAAAGGTTCGTGTGGCCGCCGGAAACGATTAGGGCAAGGGCCGGGTACTCAACAGGGGGATTCTCGAAGGCTACCGAATAGATGTGACCTTCAATGTGATTGACTCCCACCAGCGGCTTTTGTAGAGCAAAGGCCATCGCCTTAGCGTAAGAAACTCCTACCAGCAGCGACCCAACAAGTCCCGGCCCTACGGTTACTGCAAGACCATCGATCTTCTTAGCCTCTACCTTTGCTCGAACTAAAGCTTCCTCGACTATCGGTACAATCTTATCGAGGTGTTCTCGCGAGGCCAGCTCGGGCACGACCCCACCAAAACGCTCGTGCGTGGAAATCTGAGAGGCGATCACAGACGACATGATTTCCCGGCCGTCACGAACAATCGCGGCGGCGGTTTCGTCGCATGAAGTTTCGATTCCGAGTACGACCATGATTTAGATTCTAACAGCAGAATACAAACTCAGCACCGAGTCACCTTGTTTGAGGACTCTCTGCCGGCGAATGTTGCCAACCTGTTCTGGCAGGGCCTTTTTGTGATGATGTTCGACTACCAGCAAGCCCGCCTCACCCAGAAAGCTTTCCGTCTGTTCACCGAACAGCTTAAGGACGCCTGAGTAGTCGGTCGAGTAAGGCGGGTCGAAGTAAACCAAATCCCACGGTTCCACGTGGGAGTGTTGTCGCTCCCTTCCTGGTCGCGCCAGGTGTCGGCGTAGAAATTCTTGCGCCTCCGACTGAACCACCGCAGTTTCATCTTCCGGAATTCTTACCAGGACCAAATTCGATTCAACCAGGGCGCACATTTTCCGCGCGCGATCGACGAAGGTGACGTGTGCGGCGCCACGCGAAAGGGCCTCAATTCCGATTGCTCCCGAACCGGCGCAAAGATCGAGAAAACGGGTTCCTTCGATTCGCGGAGCGATGACATCGAACAGCGTCTCGCGCAGCCGATCCGATGTCGGACGCACCTGCATCGATGGCGGGCTCTTCAGATTTCGTCCGCGATATTTCCCGGCTATTATTCTCAATGGCAGCTCTCGATTTCCAGACTAGGACTCTACTGAGGTTGTCCGCAACCAAGCGCCGCTCAAAGCCGTATAGCTGCTCAACCTTGCATTCACAATTCAAGGCTCATGAAATTTGCAGGTTGGGAAGCGGGCAAGCGGAGCGCGCCCCCGCCCAAGATTTCGCAGCTAATCAACCTCGAAGAGATAATTCAAGCTCACCACATTTGCGGATTGACGGGGGGGCGCTCCGCTTGCCCCCTTCCCAACCTGCAAGTTAGCGCGGCTTGAGCCGCCCCTTGGCCAGGCAGGTCTACCCAACCTGCGCTAGACCGAATCTCGCGTCGGCTTGCACGCGTTGAATCATTTTCGTGGTGTCGGGAGATTTCTCCTTCTTCGTAAGATAGAACTCGGCTTCCATCCGCGCTTGCTCGAGTATCTGTTGATCGCGGAAGAGATTGCCGATGCGAAACTCGGGAAGGCCAGCCTGCTTTGTTCCCAGTAGTTCGCCGGCGCCGCGAATCTCGAGGTCCTTTTCGGCGATTAAAAAACCGTCACTGGTTTGTTCCATGATGCCCAGACGCTCTTCTGCAACGCTGGTTCTCTTATCCGACGTAAGCAGCGCGCAGTAACCCTTTTCCGCTCCCCGGCCCACCCGCCCGCGCAACTGATGAAGCTGGGAGAGTCCGAATCGTTCAGCATGCTCCACCACCATCACGGAGGCGTTGGATACGTCCACGCCGACTTCGATCACGGTCGTGGAGACTAGTACTTGAATCTCCCCGGCCACAAAGCGGCTCATCACCTCGTCTTTCTCCGCCGGCTTCATCTTTCCGTGAACCAGACCTACCGCATACTTAGGAAAGACTTTATCGCGCAGATACTCGTAACGCTTCGTCGCATCTTTGAGATCCATCTTCTCTGATTCTTCGACCAACGGATAGACAACATAAATTTGTCGTCCGGCTTTAAGCTCGCCGGCAATGAGCTGCTTCACCTCCAGCCGATCATTCGAGTTGTCGGCATAAACCTTGGTTTCGACTGGCGTCCTCCCTGGAGGCATCTCGTCTATCACTGAAACATCGAGGTCGCCATACACGGTCATCGCGAGCGAACGGGGAATGGGAGTGGCGGTCATGACCAGAACGTCCGGGTTGAAGCCGCGGGCGCGCAGCTCGGCGCGTTGCAGAACGCCAAAGCGGTGCTGCTCGTCAATTACCACCAAACCCAGTTTGCCAAACGATACCGACTCCTGAACCAGAGCGTGAGTGCCGATAGCGGCGTGTATCTCGCCCGCAGCCAAACTGACGTGCAGACGGCGCTTCTCCGCGGCGCGCAAAGAGCCCGTTAGGAGTTCAACTCGATAACGGGTTCTGGCTAACAGGCGTTTGATGTTGCGAGCGTGTTGTTCGGCCAGAATTTCAGTCGGGGCCATTAACGCCGTCTGGTAACCATTCTCTATGGCGGCGATCATTGCGATCAGCGCGACGATCGTCTTGCCACTGCCGACGTCGCCCTGGAGCAGCCGATTCATCGGAGAATCGGATTTCATGTCCCGGAAGATTTGCTTAACTACGTTGCGCTGAGCGCTCGTGAGTTTGAAGGGCATCACCGACGCGATCGCCTCCTTCACCTGAGCGTCAATCTTTATCGTGGCTCCTTTTGCTTCCTTGATTCTCTGGCCGCGTTTTAGTCCGATCCCCAGCGCCGGCCAGAAAAAGTCTTCAAAGATCAGTCTCCGGTATGCGGGGCTGCGAGCCCTTTCGTATTCGGCGAGTGCCACATCTTCAGGCGGGAAGTGAATCTGACGAAATGCGCCTGCGCGACCAATTAAACGCTGCCGCCGAAGCAGTTCAGCAGGAAGCGTCTCTTTAATCTCTTCGTTAGGGATGAGTCCCAGAGTGGCGTGGACAATCTCCCGCATTCGTTTGGAAGAGAAGGCACCCAACTTGCGATACACAGGCACTCGGCGACCCGCATGAACGGCCGCCAGCGCGGGATCACCCGGATAATCGTCATCCAGGTCACCGTTAAGCGTGGGTCCGCTTTCTCCCGTACTCCCTTTGTCCCTATCCCAGCGTCCAGGCAGAGGTGGCAGCATCTCGAGCTCGTCGCCGGGTTTATGCAGACGCAGAGCAAAGGTCCCGCGTCGGTCATCCCACTCCCATTTGCCGAAGGTAATGAAGCGGGTGCCGCGCGCGAGCCTTTTCATGTAGTAGCCGACGATGTCGTGCGCGTGAGCTCCGGAAACAAACCACCAGACGACGACGTCCCGTCCGGTCTTATCTTTGTCGGTTGCCACGATTTCAAAGATGAAGAGCTTCGGTTTACCGTACGCACGATTCTTTCCCACCTGGTAACCACCGGCATTCTTAACGTAGAGTTCGAGCGAGGCTTCCATTCCCGCTTCCAGATTGTGAATGTGGGCCAGGTTCGACCGGTCCTCATAGCGCATAGGCAGATAGCTGAGCAGATCTTCAACGCTCGCGTTGCCGCCGTTTTTCCTCCCGTTGTAACTTGCCAGCGCCAAGGCAAGCTTGTGAGACATGGTCTGGCCCAGGTGGGCAATCCGGTACTTATACAGTTCGTCGATTGGTGTATCGAGCGTGAGAGGAGCGGGCATGGGTGAGAATCATATCATTTCCATTTATCATTTATTCATTTTTCATTTGCCATTGTTAGGGAAGACTAAGGTAATTGACAGGTTGAGGAAAAGCGTTTGATGTTTTAACGTTTAGAAAGCACTAACAGAATTTTCGTGTTCGTTCGTGTAATTTCGTGGATCGTTTTTTACCGATCGATTTCTCCAACAATGACCCTACCAGGTGATGTCGCAACAGGCGCGCTTGATAGAAGAGAAGAAAGGGAATTCATCTTGAGCTCTGACAGCGAAGTCTCTGAATCAACGCTTCAGCGAATGATCCAGATGCGCCAACCGTTGTTGCATCTGCACAAAACTTTGCTGGACCTGGAACGTGAGGCTTATGAACGAACACACGGGCGAGTCGACAACAGCTACGAAGTTTTGCAACTGGTAATGCACGATCCGTGGTTCGCCTGGCTACATAGCTTGTCAGAGCTTATGGCACAGATCGATGAGATGCTGGATGGGAAGGAGCCGCTAAAGGAAAGCGAGGCAGTTGCGGTTATCAACCAGGCGCGAGTCCTGCTCATACCTTCAGAAACCGGGAGCGGCTTTCACAAAAAGTATTTCAGCTCACTGCAGCAGTCGCCCGATGTAGTATTGGCGCATTCTGAAGTAGTTAAATATCTGGGAACCGGCAGGAAATCCGTCAGGACGCCGGGTCAAACGGAAGATGAGATCTTTTAGTTAGTGCATGTTGCCAGCGCAGCAGCCAGGATTCATTTCCATTTTCATTTACCATTTGTGGCCTATGGTTCGTGTCCGTTCGTGTGGTTTCGTGGATCGTTCTTCATCTCCTAAAACCGAACAAGCGATCCACGAATCACCACGAAAATGAGATCAGAAAAATGACCGAATGAAAAATCTCAAATGAGAAATTATGAGAAATGGAAAATGAAAGGTCAAACCTCCTATTTAACCAGCGACGGTTTCCGTTTGAACACAGTGCTGGTCAAACGCTTTAGTGAGTTCCTGAGCGATCTCTGACGGACCTCTGCCTTCAATCTGGCGCCTCTCCATCATAAAGACGAGCTTGCCGTCTTTTAGGAGGGCGATCGAAGGAGATGAAGGCGGATAACCCGTGAAGTAGTTTCGCGCTCTCTCAGTTGCTTCGATATCGGCTCCGGCAAATACTGTGGCTACCTTGTCCGGGCGGACGCTGTGCTGCAGCGCCTGGGCGACACCCGGGCGAGCTTTGCCGGCCGCACAGCCGCAGATGGAGTTAACCACCACCATCAGAGTGCCCTTGGCGTTTTGCACGCTCTCATCTACCTGCGCCGGGGTCTTCAGCTCCTCAAAACCTAAACGGGTCAATTCCTCCCGCATTGGTCGAATCATGATTTCCGGATATGGCATCGTTTCTAGTCTCCTAATCTAAATCTAGGCCTGAGTCTAGCACATCGAAATCATTTAGCCGCGGATTTACGCGAATAAACGCGGAATCTGAAAAAGGACTATCAAATGCTTCGAGCGAGATTGTTGTCCTTGTCTCGGTTTTTGTTCTGATCCGCGTTTATCCGCGCAAATCCGCGGCTAAATGGATCGAGATTGAACGCGGATCGTCTCCGTCTCCGGAAATCACAATCCTCCAGCCACTCCCTGGTAAGGGATAGCGACCCAGGCGTTCGGCCCACTCAATTACCAGCGCAGCCTTTTCATCGACGAGCAACTCGTCAAGATCGACGGCGTGGGCAGCTGAGGCGCCTTCATCGAGACGATAGAGGTCGATGTGATAAAGAGGGAGCCGCCCGGAATAGGGATTGACGAGGGTAAACGTCGGACTGGTTACCTCCGCGGGATCAAGCCCCAGCGCGGCCGCGATTCCTTTTACGAAGACCGTCTTGCCGGCGCCCAAAGGCCCACTCAGCAAGAGGATTTCCCCGCCGCTGAGCTGCTCGCCAACTTGCTGGCCCAGGCTGAAGGTTTCAGCGGCTTCTCGAGAGATCCATTCACCCGTGGGAATTCGCATTTTAAGGCATCTCGCCTTCGTGATCGAGCGAGCGAATCGCGGCGCTGAAGTGCGCTTGGATGTCAGACGCGACCATTGTTCGGGTGCCCACCTCCCGCGCCGCGAGATCGCCGGCGAGACCACCGATGTAAAGAGCAGCGATCGCTGCTGACAGCGCATCAGCGTCGCCTCTTAGAGTGGCAAATGCTTGAGCGATGAATCCGGCTATCAGTCCGGTTAGCGTGTCACCAGCTCCCGCAGTTCCAAGTCCAGCGTTGCCGGTCGGGTTGACGAAGACGCGACCGTCAGGCCCAGCAACCAGTGAGCGCGAACCCTTAAGCACCAGAATCAATTGGTGCTTGACCGCGAAGTCGCGCGCCGCGGCGACGCGATCAGTCAACTCAGATTGGTCAGCGATCCCCATCAGGCGTCTCATCTCTCCCGCATGAGGAGTGAGAACCAGGGGGTTAGCTGTAGACCCTTGCAACTCTGTGGGCCAGGGAGCGAGACAGTTCAGCCCATCCGCATCGATAACGATAGGCTTGGTTCTGTTTTGCACAACGGACTTCACAAATCGCCGGGTGCGTTCATCTTCCGAGGAAAGGCCTGGGCCAATGGCCACAACCGTTGCCCTGGAGGCGAGGTGCTCGACATGATCGATCGCCTCCTCGCTCACCGCGCCCCGATCTGTTTGCGCCAGTGCTGTTGTCATTACCTCCGGCATAGCTGCCGCAACTACTGAAGACTGCGCGGACGAGGGAGTCGCGATGGTCACCAACCCGGCGCCTGATCTCATAGCGGCATTGCCGCAGAGCGCTGCGGCGCCGGTGTAACCGCAGGATCCGGCAATGACCAGCACATGCCCGCGCGTATTCTTGTAAGAATCGGGTTGGTAGCGCGTACCGATAAGCCATTCGCGCGCGTCGGCCTCTTGAATCAGAAAAAGTTTTGCTTCCGGAGACTCGAGCAAAGCGGAAGGTGAACCGATGTTGGCAATCATCAGCTCTCCATTGAAATGAGAGGCTGGGGGCATTACGTTTGCGCGTTTGGGAGCTGCGAAAGCTACGGTAAGATCGGATTGGACTGCTACTCCAATTGTGTCGTCGAGATCAGCATTGAGTCCCGAAGGAATGTCGACTGACACAATCAGTGGTCGAGCTCGATACGATCGATCACGTGCAGCTCTGATCAATGCGAGGTGTTGGACAACCTTGAGATAGATTCCTTCAAGCGGCCGGGTTAACCCTGTGCCAAAAAGCGCATCGACAATAACGTCGTAAGTGACCCGGGGTCTGGCAATGTTCTCCCAATCAGTTCCGCTGGAGCATTCCAGAAAGCTTAATGGCGAAGGTTGCGTACGCGACCCGGCTTCGAAACTTGCCAGGCGGCGCACAATCTCAAAATTAGTTCGCGCATCACCCGTTGTGTCATCAACCTTCCCAAAGAGGACTACATCGGTTTGCACACCGACACGGGCGAGAGCGCGGCCAACACCCGCGCCGTCGCCGCCATTGTTTCCGGGACCACAAAGAATGCGTGCTTTCTTGCCGCTAAGGTCACCGGCAAACTGTAAGGTAATTACTCGTGCGACGGCTTCGGCGGCCGCTTCCATCAAAAGCAGGGAAGGAGTGTCAAAGTTCTCGACTGTAAGGCGTTCGATTCGCCGCATCTGCTGGGCTGAAATAACGGGTATCACGGTCTGGATGATAGGGAGAAGGTAGTCGCGGGTCAATTACGCAATATGCCGGGAGGAGTTGCTCCTTGCTACATTCGGAACCGAAAGGATTGAACTGTCCACGATGAAACGGGGCTCGGACGCAGTGATCCCCAAATAGGACGACTCGAGCCCGTTAACCTGGGTGGTGAGTCAACAAATGCCTTAGCGGGGGCGCGCCCCGCTTTGCCCCCTTCCCAACCTGCAAATTTCCTGAGCTTGAATTGTGACTGCTAGTAGGTTATTGACTTGGCCGGCTGCCCCAAACACAAAAATGGCGGCTTGAGGCCGCCTTCGCCTGCCTGCCGCTGCGCCATCCATTCCGTTTTTCCAGGATACTTTAGTAAAAGGCCAATGCCGCAAGTTCTCCAGAAAATCTCAAGAATTTTTCAGAGGAGCCAGTTTCCCAGGGGTTGAGACCCGAATTGACAGAACTGGGCCCGAATTTCGAGGGTTTAGAGTCTATCTAACGGGGGTGTCTGAGTCATTCGCGCGTTTTCGTGGATCGTTTTTACACTATCGCTACACAGGCCTGTAAAGAAGCCTGTTACCCCTTTAGACTCCTTGTTATCCTGAGTGCCTTCCCAATCAGTGCACGAGCCTCGGGGATGCCAAACGCGGAGGTTAAGGTGAAATAGCTAAGGCCGTAGGTCCCTAACACCACGACCGCTACGGGAATAGGATGGCGGGGCCCGATCAGGAGCTTGCAGCCCCATCCGGCAGCAGCGCCCACGAAAGCAGCAATCCAAAGCTTTAGGCGGTAGGGAAGCGGGAGGCCGGTGCGGCCGATACGGCGATTCAAGGCCCTTCGGAGTAGGACAAACTCAATCCAGGCTGCCACGCTGGCCGAAGCCGTTAGACCCACAACACCCCACTTGGGCGCGATACCGATGAACGGTGGCAGGTGGATCGCGCAGAAGTACCCGAGGACAGTTGCCAGAGCCACATGAATAACTGCGTAGAGCAACGGCGTTCTGGTGTCGTGAAGTGCGTAGTAGGTTGAGGAATAAAGTCGCCCCAACGTAGATGCCAATAAGCCTATACTCGATCCTGCGAGAATGCCCCAGACGTAGATGGCTGCTTCTCGGTCAAACTGGCCCGTTTGGTACAACAGTGCGGCGATGACATCGCCTAACGCCAGGAACGCCACCGCGGAAGGAACAATGAAGAACGCTATCCGGCGCAGTCCGGCATCAAGCCGCTGCCTCAACACGTGAGCGACTTCCTCCGTGCTACCGACAGCGCGGGACATTGCCGGCAATTCAGCCGCTGAGACTGACATTCCGAAAAGGCTGACCGGAAGCGTATAGAGGCTTTGTGCATACGTCAGAGCCACGACAGCTCCTACGGGCAGGAAGCTCGCCAGTATGGCGTCGACAAAAGCGCTAATTTGAATTACGCCCCGGCTCATGAATACCGGAAAAAACCTGGTCACCACGGTTCTCACGTGAGCATTAGTCGTGTCGATCACCGGACGAAGCGGGCGCACCAGTTTGAGCACGGTTGGCAGTTGGATGCCAAATTGTAGTGCGCTGCCGATCACCGAAGCCCAGGCTACCACCGCAGCAAGCGGAAATTGACCCACCCTCCCGCCGTACACTATCAGCGCCGCAATGATGGCTAAGTTCCAAACCACCGGAGCGGTGTAAGAGATGAAGAAACGATGATGGCTATTTAGTACTCCCAGACACCATGCTGAGAGCACCAAAAGGCCGGCGCCGGGAAAGAGAATCCTGACGAGGTGGATCGTTAGTTCGCGAGTCTCGCCTTCGAACCCGGGTGCGATGAAGTCAATGAGATAGGGAGTGGCCAGCACGCCGACAAGCACCACCAATGAAGTTATTAATGCCAGCAGGCCGAGCACGGCGTTGGCGACGTGGGCTGCTTTCTCTTCATCCTCCTGGGCCAGAAGTTTGGCATACACTGGGATGAAGGAAGCCGAGAGCGCTCCTTCACCAAAAATATTTTGAAGGAAATTAGGAATGCGAAAAGCCGCGCTGAACGCGTCGCCCGCGGCTGAGGTGCCAAAGTAATGCGCGAAGATGCGTTGCCGTATCAGACCAATGACGCGACTTATCAGAATGCCGGAACCGACGAAGAATGCTGATCGTCCAGTGCTTGGCTCACTTCTTGTTATTATTTTTTCCGCTAGAGGCTCACTCGGCGTCGCGGCCATTGGCTCGAGGGTTTCCCCGGCGATCACGCCCGCATCGCTACCGGCGCTTGCCTGTGCAGCGCCAGGATCAACGGATTCTTCTGATGGGTTACTGGCCTGAGAGTGATTGTGTTCTTCCGAGGATTTCGAAGTACTTGCTGACCTAGCGGGATTGGTGTTAGGGCTGCCGTTGGAAGAATCTTTCATCGGTAATCACTACAGTCCCAACGTTCGAGCGACATGCTGGTGTGTCTCTCACTAGACTTTGAAGTTATTTCGTGTGGGTTCGTGTGATTTCGTGGATCGCCCTTCCCGTGGGCAAAGACTCGATCAACGAAATCACACGAAGCTGCACGAAACTCAAAGAGCTTTCTCTTGATCGGTAATTAGAGTTCGTAGTCCTTTATCTTCGTGAGCAGGGTCTTGTAACTAACTCCCAACTCCTCCGCAGTCCGGCTCTTGTTGCCACTGTTGGCCTTCAGAGCTTCCAGAATCTTGTTGCGTTCGACGAAACGCAGGGCACGTTGACCAACTTCAGAAAGAGTGCCCGAGAGGTTAATAGCGCGAAGCGCTTCAGATTCCTCTCCAATGCGCCCCATCAGACCCAGATCTGCCGGCGCCAGCAACATTGTGTCCGTGAGAATACAGGCCCGCTCAATCGCATTTTCCAGTTCGCGAACATTGCCCGGCCAACTGTGC
>JALZJF010000143.1 GCA_030859905.1 Acidobacteriota bacterium | reverse complement strand
TTCTTCATGGCCTTCGTCTCCTTAATGTGGCTCTGTGCCAGTTTGGTTACTTCAAGCACTAGCATAACCCACGTTCTTTAAGGGACAAGGCCTTCTTACCTTCTGTCAACCATAATGACTTTACGCTGCCGCCTGCTACCGCAGGCTGGATTGGAATGATGGTTCATGAATAATCCGGGCTAGGAGCCTGTCGGGAAAAGAGCTTCTGACCTCTCATTCACACCGCGGCTTTAGCCCGGTGATACAAATGGCAAACCGAGTCGAGGAACCGTTTCAACGGTTTTTCCAGCATACTGAGGTTCTCACCCCTACACGAGCGCAGCCCGGGTGATTCAAGGCAGGCTGTCATACGCTGGATTGCTCACCTTTTTTGGCCTGTCTCACATTCTGAATAGGATTGCCGATTTAACCTAAGAAACCGCTTCCAATCGGAAAATTAAAGAGCCCAAAGAGAAAGTGATGCGTGGGGTTGAAGTAAGAGTTGAAGTGAAGTCTTAGCTGCTGTGCCAGACTTTGGTCTTTTGACCCTTCTTGCGTCGCTTGACCCCTGTGCGTGGAGGCACTTTCTTCGGATCGCCGGTCGCAGCTTTCTTGATGTCTCCACCTTCATCCTCGGCGATTTCGGCTAAGGTTCGCCGGGTGAGAATTGACGCAGGTGCTATCTCAGTGACTTCCTCTTCCGTTGTGTAGTAATCCCTATGTTTGATCAGAAGCCACTGGCGGTCCCTGGTTCTGACAAGTACCCACGATCCTTTTAGCTTTTTACCGTTGAGGGAAAACTTTAACTCACCTTTTCGCAGCGCCAGGGAGACATCACCGGTGTTCTCAGGTTTATACGTCCCGTAGTCCCAGACCATTACCGTACCCCCACCATATTCTCCCTCAGGTATCACTCCTTCAAACTTTGCATAGTCTATAGGGTGATCCTCGACCTGCATTGCGAGCCGCTTTACAGTCGGATCAAGCGAAGGCCCTTTGGGGACTGCCCATGACTTCAACACATCGTCGACTTCCAACCGGAAGTCGTAATGCAACTGCGTCGCCCGGTGTTTCTGAATAACAAACATCCGCCCGGTCCTGGTGCGTTTTTCGTTCGGACCGGGTTCGGGGGTCTTGTCGAATTTCCGTTTCTTTTTGTATTCGGTGAGTGCCATTGCTTGCGAATTACTTAAGGTGATTCCTTAACTAAATCCCGAAAGCAGGAGCCAGAAGTCAGGAGCCAGAATTGACGATAAGATCACGGCATGCCCTCCAATCTTACTTCTGACTCCTGACTCCTTAAACCCGATCTGTTGCTGACTCGAAGAGTTCAGTTTGCACAGGGTCCAATCCCAGTGCCTCCCGCACCCGCGCAAAACTTCTTCGGTGGATGGGTAACGCACCAAGTTCTTTAAGCGCTCGGCAATGCTCAGGTGTCGGATAACCCTTATGAGATGCGAAGCCATATCCGGCGTACGTCCTATCCTGCTCAAGCATGTAGGCATCTCGCGTAGTCTTCGCGATTATGGAAGCCGCCGCAATGCTCGCTGACAACGCGTCGCCACGGATGATGCCACGCTGAGGCGAGGGGCAGTTTGGTATTCGGCGCGCGTCAACAAGAACAAAGTCGGGAACGCAGCTCAGACCTTGAAATGCCCGCTGCATTGCTAACAAACCAGCATGATAGATATTTATACGGTCGATTTCCTCGACTTCAGCAAAGCCAAATGACCAGCCGACAGCGTCGTGTTTGATTTGCCTGGCCAGCTCTTCCCGGGTTTCTCCGTCAAGAATCTTTTTGGAATCATTGAGTCCGCGCAGCTTATAGTTGCGGGGAAGGATGACAGCTCCGGCAACAACGGGACCGGCCAGCGGAGCCATGCCTGCCTCGTCAACACCGGCGACAAAACTGTAGCCCTCTGTCCAAAGCTCAATTTCAAATCGCAGCAGCGAGTGCAGGCGCTGTCCCTCGGAACGGTTACTGCGCCAACGCGCCCGAATGCGTTTAGCAAGATGTTGAGCTCCCTGCCGGGGGTCCGTTTCGAGCGCCTCGACAAGTCCTCGCGGCACACGTCGAGCGCGATCGATAAATAGAGCTTTTAGTTCAGGAATGGGCCTTTCCAGGAGGGCTTCTAGTGACAGCATGTTAACTAAGCCGCAACCTAAAGGTTGATGAACTCTGAACTTCCGGACTCAAAATGAACCAGAACCCGAGTCGGAGTTGTTTTCAGATTTCTGAAACGACGATGCTATTCTAAAACGAAAATCAGCATTGGGGCGAGTGTAAAGTGACGTAAGCTGTTTTTTGACTCACGACCCTTATGGAAAATCCTTCGCCGACGTTTTCACAGGATGTTCTCCCCAGCTTGTGGTTCCGCCTGGTAGGACTTTTGCCGCTAGCGTTTTTTTTGGCTCAGGCGGGTCACTACTGGAGAATCGATGAACTGGGGCACATGCTCTGGATGTGCAACATCGGAAACCTGGTGCTGGCGATTGGACTCTTTCTTAATAACGCCCTACTGATCCGCGTGGCAGTGATCTGGATGTTCCCCGGCCTCGTAGTCTGGTTAGTGTATGTTGCGCTCAGTTGGGGAATATTTCTGTCTTCCACCCTGGCACACGTGGGCGGACTCATAGTAGGAATCTTCGCAATCAGAAGAGTGGGAATGGATCGGCTCGGGTGGGGCTATGCACTGGGTTGGTATTTGCTCATGCAATTTTTGTCGCGAGTGGTGACGCCGGCTAACCTAAACGTGAATGCCGCCCACCATGTCGACCCGGGTTGGCAGCAAACATTCAGTATCTACTGGAAGTTCTGGTTGGTGCTGACTCTTACCACCGCGATAGTGCTTTGGATCATTGGGACCGTGCTGCACAGGATTTGGCCGGCCAGGCGAACGGCAGAGTCAGTTTTCAGGGTTACTGGAAACTCTAACGCCGCGTAGTTGCTTGGGGTATTTACAGTCACTCTCAGCTTCTCTTCTGCACCGGCTCTTCTGCTAACTTCCTACGCAGAACCGGCGTGGGTTTTTGAGCCGTACTATCCTGGCTGTTCGAACGAGGACTATTAAAGATGTAACTGTCGCGAGTTCGAACAGCCAGATTAGGCTGATTAACGCGCACTCGAACCTGCCGACGTTGACCCTGTTGCGGTGGTCTCTTCGGATAAAAGCCAAGGCTATACTGCCGTCGGAGCTCTTCGGCGATATTGCGGAAAGCGTAAGCAAGATTACTCGTCGAATCAGCCTGAAATTGTCTGGCTCCGGTCCTTTCGGCGAGGTCCCGGAGATAGCGATTGGCCTGCTCGTAGTCGGTTCGGCTCGAACCAATTCCGCCACCACCACCGCCAGAGCGGCCTCTGCGGCCACCCCCAATCCCTCCTAGAATCTGAATCAGGATATCGGCCGGTGAGGTTGGCGTTCGCCGCGTGCCGGGCCAGGTCGACCCGCCATTGTTCACATCGGAGTAAGTATCGTATTGCACTGGATAAATTAATGCGTCGACCTCTTCTGCATCGCGAACGTTGGTGGCGTAAGATGCGCGCCGGCTGGTTGTATCCACTCCGTCCGTGAACAAGACCACGGCCTTTCTGCCTGACACCCGATTTAGCCGCTGATTGATGACGAGGTCAAGCGCATCGTACAGCTTTGTGCCGTCACCTGTTCGCGTACGTCGAATAGCATCGCGAAGTCTGCCTCGATCGCCGGTGAACTCAGTCAGAATCCTTACGTCGTCGTCGAATGAGACGACCATTACCTGATCGTCCGGGCGCAACTGGCTTACGAACGTGATAGCTGCGTCCTGAATTTCTTCGATCCTGAAGCGAGTTGAACCGCTCGTATCAATCATTAACACCACGGAAAACGGTTTATCTACAGACGCAAAAAAAGCGACCTGCTGTTCGTCTCCGTCCTCCCAGAGGCGGAAATCCTCCCTGGTAAGATTGGGAATGTACCTGCCATTGCGATCCGTTACGCTAACCGGGAGGGTAACGAGTGTGGTGTCAACTCGAATTACGTCGCCAGCCTCAACCTCTTCTGGTCCGTTATTGATTGTTGGAGACTGGCCCGTCGATTGCCCCGCCGAGTTCCTTGTTCCACCAAGCACCGGTGGTCGAGCGGGAGTCGAAGCGCTCGGCGCCGAAGGTATGGGGTTCTCTCCAACGCGGCGCGCCCGCGTCTGGGCTGTCAAAGGATTGACGAAAGCGGTGATGAACAGGAAGAGGAGCAGTAGGCAGGCGAAAGACTTCTTCATGGTTAAACTCCTGTGTGTTTGCGGCACAATGACCAACCGCTTTGATGCTCAGGCGCGGAAATAGATGCTTGGGATGCTTACCGGAGGAGAGATGAACCGAGCTTAAGATACGCCGAAGGTTCGGCTTAGGCAAGTGATTGCCAGACTAATATTGCCTCGTATAGAAGAGCGTTGGCGTACCTGACCCCCGCCCCGAACCGTCTCAATTCAAACGCGGTCTGAGGGCGTTCCAGATGAAGGGCAGCGTACCCCAAGTCTGACCGCGATGTTGGGGGCGAAAAGCGAAAAGAACTATCCGTCCCTTTCCCAGAGGAACTTCGGCGAGGGCGATTTGTCCCTTCAATTTATCTTCGCCCAGCAGCCAGCCTGAGCGCAGCAAGTTTTCCTTTGCATAGCGAGCAATAATGCGCACCCTGGGGTCAGTTGTCTGAAACGCCGAGCTATTGATGAAGAAGGCATCAACATTGCGGGCTAGCCCACGGGCAAGAGCCTGGGTGTTATCCACGTCGAGCGAAAGCACGGAACCGGGACAATAAAACTCGGACGATCGGAGTCCCTCAAGGGCGTTTCGCAACGGTAGATCGAACTGTTTGATCGGCAACTCACAAGCCGCATCAAAGCAGATAAGCGTGCCTCCCGCTTCTACGAATCCCTTAAGCTTTGCCACACCCACAGCCGAAATACCCCCAGTGAATTCCTCGGGATAAGTTCCAGCGAGATTGCCCTCGATGATTGCGCGCTGAGAAGGCAGAATTATTGCTTCATATTTCGCCGGGAGATCCTCTTGCCGCAGGGCGGCATCGCGCACAGAGGTGTAAGGCACGTTGAAGCTGTCGAAGATAAATCGCGTCCAGCCTTCGTCCATGATTGGGGTCCAGGCCTTGTAAATCCCAATTCTCATCGATGCCAGGGGCTGTCCCAGCGGGCTCACAATTGGAGAGGAGTCTGCGGTTTTCAAGGGAAGCGCCAGATCCTTACGAACTTCGTTACTGTCGCGCACTATTGACATCCGCCGATCAACAACTGCTTCCTGAATAGCGGTGACGGCCGGCGCATCCACACCTAACTGCATGGACAGAGTCCACCCGGCCACGTCATAGGGGCGTTCGGCTTCACCCTGCGAGTTTGTCCGATTGGGATAGATCTGGGGTTCCAGCAAAGCCATGACATTTCGTCTCTGGGGCTGGCCCAAAAACACTATGTAACTACTAGTGGGTACCTCGTGAAATCCAGACGTGTGGGCAATGATCCTGCGGTAGCTTCCCAGTTTATCGGTCGCAGAGTTTGTGCGTTGCAGAATTTGCGGTCCATAGGCTGCATGCAACTCCCGATCGAGCCTGTGAACCTCGATGCCCTGCTCGACTAAAGCACCAACCAACTTAGCCACTGCCTCATCGCGACCCTGACCAGCGGGAATCAGATAAGCAATAGGCTCTTCAGGCGCTACGGCCGCCGTCGTATCTTTACGGTTCAACTCATAAAAGTTTTTCAGATAATCGGAGCGGAATTTGGCAGCCATTTTGAGTACAGAGCGCGCCGCAATCATTTCCATGTTCATGATGTCGCGCGGCCGCCATTCGCCGCCGGGCCATGGATCGGGGAAGTTTGTGGCTGCTTCGAGCGCGTTACGCATACCCCGTGAAGTGGATCGGGCCAACTGCTCGCGGGTTACCGTGGTGGGGGTCATTAGTCGGGCGTTGGCTGCCTCAGAGAGAATGCCGACGGAATTATGAAAGTAGGGGGCGGTACGAAAACCACCATGCCACCAGGTATCGTAGGTTGCATTTGTAATCACGCCCTTGGTACCAGCAGCCTGCAAGTCGGCAGCGATCTTATGACCTATCAGTCCCACTTGTCGCAACAGCAATGGCGAAATATTCGGATTCGCGGGATCGAAAAAGGGAGGAACGAAGAATCGCGATCCATTGGGTCCATGCTGATGGACATCGTAGACAATCTGGGGAAACCACTCCTTCCAGAACATGCGCGTGATGGCTTGGGTCTCTTTCAGGTTGAGCATGAACCAATCGCGATTGTTATCGTGTCCCGCGTAGTGATGATAGAGTTCGGGCGGCTCTTTTCCCTCGAACGGCGTTCCCAGCGTTTTGCGGTACCAATTACTGACAATATCGATTCCATCCGGGTTGGCAGACGGAATTAATATTAGAATTGTGTTTTGGAGGATTTCCCGAGTCTCTGCGTCCCGGGCGCTAGCCAGCTCGAAAGCGAGCTGCATCGACATCTGGGAGGCAACGATTTCAGTCGAATGGATGGAGCACGAGACGGCGACGACCACTTTGCCGTCGCGGATCAGGCGACCGCGCTCGACTGCAGTCGCCACCTTGCGGGGATCCGCCAGCTTCTGCTGAATCTCTTTGTAGCGGTCGAGCGCGAGTATGTTTTCACGGGCGCTAATAAAGGCGGCAATGATGGGACGCCGAAGAGTCGACTGCCCGATCGTCTGGACCGACACGCGGTCAGAAGCCTTGTCCAATCTTTCGAAATAGTCTGTAATCTGTCCCCAGTCCGCAATCGTCCGATCATCACCGGGTGTGAACCCGAGCACCGAGCGGGGCGATGGAATTGTTATTCGCGCCGGAGCGGGTCTCTGGGGGTAAACCAGAACCGCCGGACCAGGACCGCTTACAACGAGGAAGAGAGCGAGACCCGCCAACCGCAGCCGCTGATGAGACATTCCGAACACCCCTCGCAAAAGTTGTTCAATGAGAGTAGTGCGACCGTAGGGTCGAATACGGCCGAGTCTAGCATAAGTGGTCGTTTCAACATCGCCGGGCGGCTGCACTATTGGTGGTCCCTGTTTGTAGCCGGCGCACTCTTAGTCATCGTTGGAATACCGGTGCTGCTTGTCTCATGGCTGGCGGGAAAGCCTGAGTTGGTTTATCCAGCCGGGCTTTTTGGCGCACGCAATTGGCTGCGATTAAGCGGGATGAAGGTTTTGGTGAAGGGCGCCGAGTTTCTCGACCCGAAGCAGACTTATGTTTTTATAGCTAATCACCGATCTTATCTCGATACGGCTACACTTTTTGTTTACACCGGAAGGCGAATCGGAATGCTGGCTAAGAAGGAACTACTGAAGGTGCCGATTCTGGGATACGGCATGGGCTTCGTGAACATCATGGCCATCGACCGGTCAAATCGCGAAAGAGCACTGGTAACAACTAGCGCTGCAAGAGAGCGGATTCGATCAGGAATCTCGTTCGGGGTTTTTGCTGAAGGGACCCGGGCGAAGCCTGGTCAGTTTCTGCCGTTTAAGAAGGGCGCATTCTACATGGCTGTTCAGGCAGGCGTTTCTATTGTGCCGGTCGCGATCAAGAACACTGATGTCTTAATGGGCAAGGGAACCGGCCAATCCAAGCCGGGCACCATCGAGTTCGTGCTACTTCCACCCGTAGCTACAGTCGGGCTTTCATCTGACGAAGATGTACAGGTCTTGGTTAAGCATATCCATACAACCATTGCCCGGGAGTTACGCGTGTCCGAGTCAACCTAGCAGGCTGCTGAAAAAACTCATTTTGGAGGGCGGAGGCAAGCGTAGCGCGACTCCGCTTTTGGATTGGCGAGCCTCAAAAACCCAAAGAATCCAAAGCGCCGTCGCCGCTTCGCTCTGCCGGCGCACTCCATATTTTGCTCTCTTCGAACGCCGAAAGGGTTTTTCAGCAGCCTGCTAGAGCTAAGAACTGTACCTTACGGCTTTGGCTTTGGGGGCGGCGGCTTCACTTCCTGATTTGGGAGCTCAGCGCCATCGACTTCGATTACCTTCACATCCGCGCGTGCCGGCGCAAAGTCGGTGTAGCGCACCTTCATCCGAATGTGTAGTGCTTCGCCGCTATCGAAGATTAGCTCTTCGTCTGCATAGGAATAGGTCGGAAACCAATATCGACCATCGATCTGTTCCCGATAAGTCTCGATGGTGGGGAACTTGTTAATCTTGGTCTCGGGGATTCCTTTGCCCTTCGTCTTAACAATCTGCAACTCCTGATCGTCCACCCAGACGCGACCGATAAACAGGCGTTCCTTGATCTTCTTTGGATCTGGAACCAGCTTGGGCGTCACTTCAAAAACATAGAGATTTAACTCATCGATCTTCTCTTTTCCAACGTACTTAACGTTGTATTTGTCGATCCTCGAAGGCTCCAGGGCAAATGGATTAATTCCACCAAGGTCTTCCAAATCTTCCTGCGTTATTCCGCCGAAGGAGGGCATCGGGAAGAAGCTAATCTTTTCATAGCGGTTCCCCTGGTCATCAAATGTGAAACTAGAAACCCGATGGTACTCACCCGTGACCTGGCCCCCCATGCCGAGAGTTTGGATTTTGGCGTCACGTTTGAACGAGTAAAGGTTGAGCGCCTTTCGAAATTCACTTTCTTTAGCGGCGAAGGCTTTGATGATGCGGTCGATCTCGGGCTGACCCAGGGTGTCGGCGGCGGCTGTAGTCTGAGCGAATACCGTTGGCCCCTCAATTAGACATGTTACAAGAACCAGAATAACTATCGAGATGGAAAATCTATTTTTTGGCATTGTTTAGATTGTTTAGTATCCAAGTATAAACCAGATTAAGACCAGCGCTACCGGACGTGGAAGTGCGAGCGAACATCCCTCAGATGCTTTCCCAGAAGTTCCTGTTGCCAAGTTAAAGGCCCGGACGCCACCCGGCCGTCGTGGGCGTGTCGAACATAGTAAAACAATGCTGGCAACGTTAGTCTGAGGCTATGAATTCGACCGCGACTTCTTTAGGAATAATCCCACGCTCAAAGCCCTCCGAGAGCAGCCGCGCTACGGCTTCGCGGCCGCGCTCGGTGTAGTCGAGCGTTAGATCGTTGACCCACATTGCCACGAAGCGATCCGCGATTTCCATATTCATGTCCCTGGCAAACTGCATGGCGTACTGCAAAGCATCTTCTCGATTGTCCAGTGCGTAGCGAATGCTTTCGCGAAGTGTCTTGGATACTTCTCGCATCAGATCTGGTCCCAAGTCGCGTCGGATTGCATTTCCACCCATGGGCAGAGGTAAGCCGGTTCTTTTATGCCACCATTCACCCAGATCCAGAACTTTGTGAAGCCCGATTGATTCGTAGAAAAGCTGTCCCTCATGAATCAAAAGACCGGCGTCGCAACGACCCTCCTTCACTGCGTCGATAATTTCATCGAAGGGTACGACCTCGCACTCGAAGTCGGGGTTAAAGATTCGCAGGGCTAAGAAAGCGCTGGTCAGCGTGCCCGGTATGGCAATTTTGAAACTAGAGAGTTGCTCTGCTTTGGCGGGTTCGCGGGACACCACCACTGGACCGTAGTTTTCTCCAATCGAAGCGCCGTGCGGCAGGAGGACATATTTGTCGGCAATGTACGCGTAAGCGTGGAAGCTAATCGCAGTCACGTCGTATGTCCCGCGCATTGCTTCTTCATTCAATGTTTGGATGTCCTTGAGCACGTGGGTGTAGGTCAAAATCCCTGTATCAAGCTTGTTTGTGGCGAGCCCGTAAAACATAAATGCGTCATCAGAGTCGGGCGAATGCGCCACAGTGATTTTCTGAGCTGCTGGTTTGATTTGCATAAATACTCGGTAGTTATGTCGAGGCAGGCATTCGGAGACGAGGGTAAAGCACGACGACTATTAAGCGGCGTCAGGCCAAACTAACACTACTGTGCTCGACGCGATTGTAAACCGTGTCGCGTTCGATGGCCTGGAATCCGGCATCTTCGATCAAAGAGATAAGTTCAACTTTTGACATCTGGACTTCATTGTTGGATTCCACGGAGTAACTCTCCGAAAGCTCACCGCCCTTAGTGATTGTGCCGTCAATATCGTTGGCGCCGTAGTGGAGCGCTACCTGGGCAAGTCGCTTGCCGAGCATCACCCAGTAAGCTTTGATGTGGTCAAAGTTATCAAGTATTAGACGCGAGATAGCCATCGTCTTAAGTGAATCAACTCCGGAGGGTCCTGGCAGATGCGCCAACTGTGTTCCGGGCGGGTAGAAAGCGAGGGGAATGAAGCACTGAAATCCGCCCGACTGATCCTGCTGTGCGCGCAGGCGAATTAGGTGATCAACCCGATCTTCCATGGATTCAATGTGGCCATAGAGCATTGTGGCATTCGTTTTCAACCCGGTCGCGTGTACTTTAGCCGAAAGCTCGAGCCACCGGTTCGCGTCGCACTTGTGCGCACAAATCATCGACCGAGTGGGTTCGCGAAAAATCTCTGCGCCACCGCCGGGACAAGAGTCCATTCCGGCCTCAATCAACTGCCGGATGACCGCTTCGTCCGTCATTTTGTAGAAATGGGCAAAATGATCGATCTCCACCATCGTGAAAGCCTTCAAATGGAGCATCGGATATTGTTGTTTAAGGGTAGATAACAAATCAGTGAAGTAGCTGAAGGGCAGTTTGGTGTTCAACCCGCCCACAATGTGCAATTCCGTAGCGCCTTCCCCCACAGCTTCACCGGCGATCCTGAGCGACTCGTCGATATTATGCGTGTAAGCATCGGCCTGGCGGGGGGTGCGATAGAAGCCGCAGAATTTGCAATCAGCGTAGCAAACGTTGGTCGGATTGAAGTGTCGATTGACGTTGAAATATGTGGTGGTGCCGTGCTTACTGCGACGGACAGCGTCAGCCAGTTTACCCAGCCCAGGTAAATCGTCACTGGCATACAGCGCCAGACCGTCAGCCACTGACAGGCGCTCGTGAGCTTCGACCTTATCCGCAACCTCAAAAAGTTTTCGATCGTGAGAAAAATTCATCGCAAAGTCTTTGTCAATGCCGCACCGCCAAACGTCAGGAAAAGGATCACGCTTACAAAGGCGTTGGTAGTAAAGAAAGCCGCATCCAGTCTACTTAAATCATCAGCCCTAACCAGCCTATGTTGATAGATTAGTAATAAACCCGTTGCAATAACGCCCGCGAGCGCCAGCGGACCGAGCTCGGTTAACCAGTATAGCGCAAGCAGCGCGATAAACGCGTGAGCGTGCAGGGTGCGAGCTATCCACAACGAACGCTCAAGGCCGAAGCGCTGGGGGATCGAATGCAGACCTTCGGCTAAATCAAAATCACGGTCCTGACAGGCATAAAGCACGTCAAAGCCCGCGGTCCAAAGCATTACCACCAGAGAAAGTAAGAGAGGCACTGGGCTGTCGATTGAGCCGCGCACGGCTATCCAAGCGCCGGTAGGAGCAATTGACAAGCACCAGCCCAGAACCAGATGAGACAGCATAGTCCAGCGCTTGGTAAACGAATACAGTAGGACGCTGGCCAGGGCAACCGGCGCCAAAATCAGTGTGAGACGATTCAACGCCGCGGCAGCCAAGAGGAAAATTGCCGCTGAGATTATCGTGAATATCCAAACGAAACTCGCCGGCAGCAGACCCGCCGGCAGCGCTCGCGTATTGGTGCGGGGATTTCGGGCATCGTATTCGCGATCGGCAATTCTGTTAAAGGCCATGGCCGTTGACCGCGCGCCAAACATCGCCAGGGTAATCCACAGAACCTGATGAGCCGAAGGTAATCCATTCGCCGCCAGCACCGCTCCCAGAAACGCAAAAGGGAGCGCAAAGAGAGTGTGCTCGATCTTGATCATCTCGAGGGTGATGCGAACGTTCCGGAGCGGTGTAACCATTGCTGAGCTTACCGAAGCTGATCCTCTCCGACGCCTGCCAACTCGTTTGATTGTTCTTGGAGCCCCTTCCAGCGGGTGGATTCCGAATGTGGAACGCCTAAATGGTCAAGTATGCGAAAGACCATGTGGTCTACCAAAGCTTCGATTGTTTGCGGCCGATGATAGAACCCTGGGCTGGCGGGAATGATGTGGGCGCCCGCGCGGGCCAGGCGCAGCATGTTCTCAAGATGAATGGTGTTGAGGGGAGTCTCGCGAGGCACAATTACCAGCCGGCGTCCTTCCTTGAGCGTTACATCCGCCGCCCGATGAATCAGGTTTGTTCCAGCACCTGAGGCAAGCGCACCGAGTGTTCCCATCGAGCAGGGAACAATGACCATGCCTTGCTGCGGATGTGAACCGGATGAAGGCTTCGCTGCCATATTGTCCAGGCGGTGGAGATGAACCAGTCTAGAGTCTGCTTTCAAACCAAGCCACTCGTTGATTCCGCCGCTGTCCACGCCCCTCAAATCCGTTCCCAGTTCGACCCGCGCTACCGTCTGCGCGGCTTCCGACAGGATCAGATTAATGCGTTCAACTACACCGCTCGCGGCCATATGAACGAGTGTGCGCTGAGCGTAAATCGATCCCGAGGCTCCGGTAATTGCGACAGTGAACTCCATACTAAAGTAATAGGGCCCTAGACCAAACCAGCGAACAGTTCATCAACCGAGACTTGCCACCCAGCCAACACTCTGGATTCTGCCGCGTCTCCTTTGGAATAACGCCACGTTTCCCAGGCAGGCCTGCCTTTGAGTTCCGTTGCATAGCGTACTTCGACGGTCATCGTGGAATGATCCACCAGCCATAACTCGCGCACACCAAGAGCAAGATACGTATGCGCCTTCGTCGTGCGATCATAAACCGCGTTGCCGGCGGAAAGGTATTCAAAGACTATGTCGGCGGAGGTGCGCTTGCGCCCCATAAGTTCTCGCAATTCCTGCGAGACGTACATCATGTCAGGCTCGAGATAAGTGCCTGCGAAAAGGTCCGTGTAGATTGGCTCGCGTGGATGATGAACCTCGCCATGATTCTGGTGGGCGAGCAGGAACTGCATCAGCGATCTAACCAAACGGGAGTCGATCGAGCCGTGAGGCGGGTCAGGCGGTGGAACCATGAAAAGAAAACCTCCGATTAATTCGTAGTGAGAGCGATCATCGGGTTCCGGCAGGGCCCAAAACTCTTCGAGTGTGTAACTGTGCAAGAGTGGTGAGAAGCTGACCTGTGGGGCCGTGTCGAGAGCCTGCATAATTCAAGACCTCCAATTTCCTAGGGCTTATCGTATCACTAGTGCCGTAGGGCTCAAACGGTTCCGCTTTCGAAAAGTACATTGGTTCATGAGTGTACTGACGCACGCGCCGGCAGCCCTCCTAGAGTAAGGTGGTTCGGTCTGCACGTATTCCTCATCCGTAAGCGTCTTCGGTTGTACTCGGCAAAGATTCTACAATCTCAAGAGGCTTGTGAATCTTGCTGCAATCAACTTCTTTCTTTCGCTTATAAACTCCTCGAAATTTCCCAAACTCAAGTCTATATCAGGAATGTAATGCTTCTCCATGTAATCGGTCCTAGATCCTTCAACGGGTACTGCACTGCACCCAAAGCGCCGTCGGCGCCTTCGCTCTGCCGGCGGCTCTCCAAATACTTTACCCGGTTGTTATTGGGCATCATCCTCAGCGTTTGTGTCTGGTCGGCGTGTAGGTTGCGCGGCCCTTTCGGTATCGAGCGAATCAAAGTTTAGCGCCGCGTTGAAGAGGAGGAAGAAGCTGCCCTGAGTCTGATGCCGCCACATGGGATGATTTGCGAACATCACCACATGGCCTCGTCCTACCGGCACGTCGATGACGGCCGGGGCGTTGGCTAATTCGGATCCACCCGCCAGCATCCCGCTGATCAGCAGGTTCTTTTCATCAGGAGCAAATCGAAGTACGACGCGCGGGCGTTGCGCCAGCGGCGTGAAAAACGCTCCCAGGGCTCGCCGTTGCTCTTCGGTAATCTGTTCTTCACCGGGGCGCGCAGGTGTTGGTGATGGCGCCGGCGAGGCTTGAGGCATTCCCTGAATGATATCGGGATCGGTAGCGCTTCCCCTTCCGGAGGGTCGTTGTTCTCCAGTTGCCGGACCCCCCTGGCCTCCACCACCGCCGCCGATCTGTGGGCTGACCTGAAATAGCGGGGCCTGGTTAAAATATATCGGCATTGTCTCGTCGTAACCATAGGCAATCGGACTCCTGCGATCGCTGAAGTGCGCATTGAAGATGGAACCGCGAGCCTGAAGCTGACGAGGCTCCTGAATCGCTACGCCAGAAGTCAAACCGTAATCGATGGGAATGCGCGCATTGTTGGCGATAACAATGAACAGCCCGCCGTCGCGCACAAACTTCTGTAGATTAACGACTCCAGCCAACCCCATTCCGCCGCGCATATCGTCAGTTTGATCCGGAGACGTTCCCAGATTCGGCGTCAGATCGGATCGCTTCCATGGAATCGGCTCGCCCCGCATTGGAATGCCGTTGATGATTGTCTGAGCCGATCCGCTGAGGGGCGGAAAAATAATCACGTCATACTTCTCATGAAGATTCGGTGTGCTACGCACCACCTGGTCCGAGATATACGAATAGGGAATCTGCAAACGGTCGAATTCAATGCGATACCAACCCTCGTTCTGGGTGTTGGTCCAGGTGTGAAGAATAGCAATCCGCGGCACCCCCAAGGCGTGGGACTTCACTTCAGGAAGTTTATCAACTGCGCGCGCGGTCAGGCCCAACTCGGTCACGGCCGACTCAAGCTGTTGGCGCAAATTGGCAGGATTGCCGTCCGACTTGATAATGAACGATCCGGCATTGAATTTCTGTCCGCCCACTTTGAAGGGGTCCTCGGCCGCGCTCATTTTCAGATTCTTCAATCTAAAGCGCAGCGTAGCAAGGGTATTCTCAGTGTTGTGGTTGATGATGTAACCCGCGCTCGAGCTGGAACCAACGAGCTTACCTCGCACTCGCGCGTCACTGGTCAGCAAGGTCGCGGGCGCCTCGAGAACGGCCCTGTCAGTCACCCTCACAGTCTTGACGTTACGGAGTGCGCCGATCGTCCAACCGGTATCGTCGTAAGGTCTCGGGTCGTTGACGTTGTAATACTGCGTGTCCATCATCATGTCGGCCATCCGCGAGTAAGGCTGGTCCATGCGCACGACGTAAGAGCCGGCTGGGAATTTCTGGTCCTTGATGGTGATCTCCTTGTTGGCGGTATGGACTTCCACGCCCATCAGACGTAGGAGGTTAACCATGTCGGCCGCTTCCACCAACCGCGATTGATCAGCCGGGATGACGTAGGCCGCCGGCCCTTCGTTCCTTGCCTTGGCAACGGATCGTTTGCTCTTGAGGTAGAAATTCTGGAGAAACCGATCTTTATTATTGGCCACAAAATTCATGGCCAGGAGAAGCCCGGATTGTTGCAGGTTGACGTTGTTACGCAGCGACCACTTTACGCGCGGAAGCGCCGGGTTCGGGCGAAACCAGGCGCGCTGCGCTTGCTGGTTGACGGTGCGGTCCATCGTGTCCGCCCCACCGTTGCCGAAGGTTTCATAGAACCGGCCAATGCTGTTGTGGCCGTTGGCCACGTAGAACATGTAGTTTGGGGCCCAGCCATCGTAGAAACCGTGGGTCCAAACGCCCGGAATGCCCCGCTTCGTCATCTCCTCCACTTCATGGTAGGCAAGGAGATTCCATTCGTCGATCGTAATTGGATCCAGCCAGGCGTTGTAAGGACCGGTGCCCGTGGACGTGTAAAGGAAGGGAACCGATTCGTGAAGGTCGTGCAGGACTGCCGGATGGTATTCCAGGAATGTCTTCATCATATTGCGAGTCAGCGCCAGCGCCATGCCAAGCCCGTCGCGATTGTTGTCATGCGCGACGTACTTGCCCCAGTAGATAAGTGGGGGCGCATTCTTCCCAGGGTTGGCTTTGCGATAATTGTATATATCAACCATCTTGTCTCGCCCATCAACCTCGAGCACCGGTGTTATTAGTACGATGACGTTTTTGCGAATGGCTTGAATGAAAGGGCTCTCCTCGACCGCGAGCCGATAGGCAAGTTCCATCAGCATTTCGGGCGAACCCGTCTCGGGAGAATGAATAGAGCCGGAGGCCCAGTAAAAAGCTTTGCCGTCGCCGATTAGTTCTTGCGCTTCCGCTTCAGTAATCCTGCGCGGATCGGCAAGCTTGGCCGTGATTTCTTTGTAGCGATCGAGCTTTGCGAGTAGTGCTTCATCACCTACGGCGACCAGAATCTGCTCTCTGCCTTCCTCCGACCGCTCCGGCGCGGCGAAAACGCGCACTCGCGGGCTAGCCTTCGCAATCTCACGAAAATAACGGTGGACGTCCTTCGTGTAGGTGAGCTTGTTGGGCGTGCCTATCACGTAACCGAGGACCTTGTCCGGCGAAGGAACTCTATCCGACATCGGCAGATGATCGACTAACTCCGTCATGAAGTACGGTTCAGTAGTGTACTCCTTGATCTTTCTGGAATAGTCGTTATCGAAGGCGGCGTTGTCGCTGTGCGCGCGAGATGAGGTCTCAGGCTTAGGCGTCGATGACGCGGCCCTCTGTTGGGCTACACCGCGGGTCGCGCTTGGCAGAACTACGATTCCAAAGGCAAGTGCGAACAACGCCACTTGCTTGCTCACGAAGAACAGGCGTCCTGGGTTCATGATGGCCTCCATCGGAGATGGTTGAATTCAACGGGCGTGCGGTCAGCATCTTACGAAGCCTGGCTGGCGGAGTAAAGCATATAAGTCAGAAGCCAGAAGTCAGGAGTCAGGAGTCAGAAGTCAGAAGTCAGGAGGCAGGAGTTACTCTTGCAGTAACCTAGGCCCGGATTATTCATGAACCATCATTCTAATCCAGCCTGCGGTAGCAGGCGGCAGCGTAAAGCCTGGGGCGTGAGCCCCAGGAAAGCAACGAAGATGAGCATCAGCCCGTGTTAACGGGCGGCAGCGTGTTGTTTGAGACGAGCGCAGAATTTGGTTCGGGCTGTCGCCTGCCTTCGCAGGCTTAGGACTCTTTGTTTTGCGGTGACCTGGGGCTCACGCCCCAGTCTTTATGCTTTCGCCTGCTACCGCAGGCTTACTGAAAAACACCCAGTTCGTGAATAATCCGGACTAGTTCACCTGTAGTCAAATTCAATGCTAATTTATCTATGATAGGCGACAATGTGAAACGAAGTTTCGATACAGTTCGCCGCGCAGCCGGTCTTGAGGACGTGCGCTTTGCGCCACACAGCCGCCACGCGCCTCGTGAGAGCACACATCCCACTGTCGGAAGTTGGCCGCGTCCTCGGCCATACCCAGGCAAACACGACCTATCGCTACGTCAACGCTAACATCGACACTGCGAGACGGGCAGCGGCGGCGCTGGACGCATTCAACGCCGAGGGAACACTGCAACCGGAGCCGGTCGAGATGGTAAACTGACGCAAAGATGAGGAGGAGAGGATGCCCTTAGAAAAGGAAACAGTAGAAACACTGGAAGCCGCAGCCTTGCACTTGCCACCAGGCGAGCGCGCGAGACTGGTCGAGAGGCTCATAGCCACCCTCGGTGCCGATCCGGA
>JALZJF010000117.1 GCA_030859905.1 Acidobacteriota bacterium | reverse complement strand
TCGAATCGAAGCACGAATGGCTCTGAGCCATGTTGCTCAAACCAGCAGACGTGCTGGTCGACGAGGTCAACTTTAAGCGTGTAAGAACCGGGAAGTTGCGGCGCGACATAGTCGATCCTGAGGTTTATCATTTCGCCGGGGGCGACGGCGGAGGGGAGCCGAGGCTGGCCATGAAACTCCCCGACCAGCGTGCCTGCATCATCGAAGACTCTGACGGCGGGCATCACGATTCCCGCGCGCACAGTTTGCCCGGCAAGCCAGAGGGTATCTCCGGTATTCTGGATGGCGAGTGGTATCGTCAGCGGCGCGCCGGGAGCGATCTGTTTGGGCGGAGTTGATCGCAAGGAAAACCGGGCCCGCAAGAGGCCGGGACTTCTACTGTCGGGCACGGTCGCCGCACCAGCGCCGTCGCATACCTTCTTGCACGTCAGGTAATGATAATCCGTGGCCAGTGTCGCAAGCGGAAGGCGGTCGCCTTCAAGCATCTCGCGCTCGAAGAGGCCATTGACGCTGACGTAGTCACCTACAACGGCGAACCCATGTTCTTCGAGCAGTGCGCGCAAATAGTCGTCGCTGAAAGGTGATTCAAGCGTGCCGTAGCTGCGCATCACCTCGCGCAACTCATCTTCGGTTGGCGAGCCCGCGGACGGTTTCCGACCTTCGAGAATGAAGAGCAATCCCCCTATGTCAAGCATCTTGGCGAGGTGGGAGCAGACAGCGCTCTCATCTACAAAATGATGCAGCGAGTCGTAGCAGATGATCGCATCGAACTTTTGCCGCAGGGCCGCTGATTCGATGTCATGTTTTAGAAAATGACACTGTAGCGACGTCTCGTGGTCCACGCTGTATGGAACGCGCTCGACTCGCTCACGGGCCATCTGAATGAGATCATCACTGATGTCAATCCCCAGGACCTGGTAGCCAAGACGTGAGAAATATTCGCTGAGCCATCCCGATCCGCATCCGACATCCAGAATGCTTCCACCCGCAGGCAAAGCAAGCGCGACGGCGATGTTGGCGAAGTCGCAGAAGTGTCGGTGCGTTTCCCCATCCATGCCGTCTCCCAGATGTTTTACCGGCTTGTTCTTAAGGTTATAGAAAGGCTTTGTTCTAAGGTAATAGCTCCGCTCTGCGTCGAGCTTGCTCGGATACTCAATGGCTGAGCGCTTGTAATCAAGGCCTTCGATTTTTGGGAGGCGTCCGCCGGTGTCTCGACTCGTTGGAGCGGTCGGATAATCACCCATGATTTGCGCATCGGACGCATTGGCAGGCGGTTCAGCATTACGTCTGGTTTCAAGAATCGTAGTGGGGATTGCCGCGAACGCCGGAGCTGGCACCAGCACGGTCACCTCGGTGGCGACTCCACGCAGAAACGAGTCGTCGTTTGCCTGTATCCCGAGCCACGACATTTCATCTGAGACCCTATTGATCAGTTGTTTGCGCGAGCGATTCGCAATCACCTCGCGGACAAAGTTCACATAAAGCGCCGCGCTCTCTTTGCCATCATGTTCCAAGAGCACGTGACGGCGCGCGTTGGCGCCGATGCGCAAGCGGAATTGTGTATCCTCAATCAGCTTGCGCAAATAAGCCTGGAGCAGTGCCTCGGTGTAGTGGTTATGGTCGAGCTTGACCACTGCGTCGTCGGGCAACTCAGCAAAAGCTCCTACGTTGGAAACGATCGCCGGCACGCTCGCTGCCATGATTCGATAGAGGCTGGCGGAGGTTTCACCGACGGTGCGCTGGCGAAGATTAATGGCGATATCGGTCTCCGAGATGTAGCGCTCAAACTCGGCGAGCGAGAGATGACCCGTTATCTTCACGCGGTCGGACATGCCGCAGTCGCTAATTATTGCGCGCACATCAAAGTAAGAGTTCTCAGCGCCGACCAGTGTGAAACGGAAGTCATACTCGTCGCGCAGCCGCGCGAGGGCGCGCAGCGTGAGCTCAATGCCTTTATCCGGAGTTACCAGGCCGAAAGCAGCGATCGACACGACGCGAGGTTGGCCGTTGTCTTTGACGGCCGTTCTTGTTTTGACTGCCCTGTCAGAGAGTATGTCGGCGACGGGCATCGGGATACGAGCGAGAGGAACGCCAGGAACCAGGCGTTCAAATCGCACGCGGCTCCATTGGGAGTGCACAATGATGCCTTCTGCGGCACCGGCCGCGCGGCAATTAAGTGGAAAATTAAGTGGGGCGGCGACCTGCGGGGGCACGCTCCCGCGCATCAGATGTTCCTCGGCTCTAGTGCGCTCACTCTTCCCGTGACAGGCGGCGACCTCGGCCAGATAGATCTCAATATCTCCTCGTACGCGCGCCAAACCCAGAAAGAAATCCTGTAGAGCAAAGTCGTGAAAAACTACGACGCCGGGATGTTTGCGCATGGTGTCGAAAATACCCGCATGGTAGCGATGATCGTTTCCCAAGTGATAGATGAGGGCGTCATAGTCCTGGAGGCTATCCAGCACGGATGGATTGCAATGGTAGTCGAAGCAACGGAACTGAGTCGTGATGTTCGGGTTACTGGGGCGAAAGCCGTCCAGGAAAAGATCTATCTCAGCGTGGGCGGCGAGGTTAGGCAGCAACTCCTCGCTGTAGTCGGAGATGCCTGACGGCTGCGGATTGAGCGGGCTGAAGTATGCTAGTTTCATAAGAAGGGTAGTCAGTTGTCAGTTGATGAAACTCCATAATCACAATCCAACTGACCACTGACCACTGTTATCGCACAACCGCAACCTTGACCTTGGCGGTTGTGGATCCCTTGTCGCTGAACCAGGCAACCTGCTCCTGCACCAGGTCAATCTCCAGAATATATTCTCCCACGTCTTGGGGCGCGGTGATCTGGAGTGGTACCTCGACTTCCTCGCCCGGCTTGAGGTTTTTGGGCAGCCCGTAGCGGCCGTCCATGTTAGTTACGAGTTGCTCTCCCTCGGCCTTCAGCCAGCGGTTGCCGACCGCTAGGTAGAAACGGTTGTCGGGGTTCGTGTTGACTTCGCCTCCGCGCGCGTACCACATCACGTCGCTCACGTTCTTGACGCGGACAGGAATGCTCTCCTTCTGACCTGCGCGGAATTTCGCTGGTGGAATGTCGAGAGTGATCTCTGCCTTGAACCCATTGTCCGGCAGCGACCGGGGTGTGGTGGGCTGGTCAGGTGTGGCCCGTGACGTAACCTGAGGAGTCTTCTCCCTGCTGCAGGCCGCGAGTGCGAGCGCCGCGCCCAGTGTTAGCGTGATTATAGCGATTCGTCCTTTCATTCCCAAAACACCCCTTAAGACCAAACGATTTGTAATGGCTGCGAGATCAGGGATCGACTTTGACTCTCAAACGCAAAGTTCCTGAGCCTCGATCGCTAAACCATGCTACACCTTCCTGGATTGCGTCGATCTCAAGCAAGTATATGCCGGGCACGTGAGGGGCTGTCACATTCAGAGGCAATTCTGTCTCCTCTCCTGGGGCGAGATCATGTAGCAGGGCGACTCTGCCGTCCATATCGTTGATCATGCTGCCCTGCTCGTCCAGCCAACGATTACCGATGGTCACTTGATAGGTCCACTGTTCCTGCAGTCCCGGCCAGGCAGTGTCGCTCGCGTTTTTCAATCTTACATAGAGAGTTTGTTCCTGGTCGGCCCGGAGAGCTTCCGGGGCTACACGAACAGAAAGACCGGCGGCGAAGGCGCTGTCAGGCAGCGGCATACCTTTCAACGGCCCTTCTTGTGGTTCCCCTGTGCTGCTTTTCTCTCCGCGGGGCAGAACCTCAATCAAGAACAAGTCAAACACTGTCCGCCTCGAGAAAAAGGGAATCGAAACTGGCCTTGGCTCCCCGGCGTCCATTCCCCGAGCTGCGATCGCCATGCGCGCGCCGCTAAGCGTAGTTGCGTCGCACATCGTGAACAAGCGCTTGCCCGCCGCGCTTTCCATAGCACGCGTGAATTTATCCCGGGATGCTATGTTTGTGAAGTATTCCCCCATGCGGAACCCGATGATCGGAGCGTCGGGTTCAAGCAACACTTCAATGGCGCTCGTCTTATACGCGCTTTCAACCCACACGTCTACGCTGCTCAAGAGTTGACGGTCACTTACCGAGAGGTAGTCGACCAGGTCACGATCACGGAACAACTCTTTCAACTCATCCGTGAAAACCAGCCGCTGGGTAAATATGCTCGGGCGCATGCTCCACTCGAACTGATAGACGTACGACCAGGCTGCGATGGATTGCGCCAGCAGCACGGCCAAAACTAAGGACTGCCGAGCGATCCGCCAAACCCTGGCCTGACCCGTAGCAGAAGTTCTAAAAGAGTGAAGGAGCCAAACAAGAATTACGCCGCTCGTTAACTCCAGATAGAGGCCGTAACGGATGTATCCGCTGCCCGCGCTCCACAACAGCGCACCCGCAACAGTGATAAAAGATAGGGCACGGATGCGTGAATCGCGGCACAGCGAAAAGATCCCAACAGCGGCGGCGAAGCCCAGAGACATTCGCCCACTGTAGACAGCGATCTCGGCGAGCCGGTCCGTCCGGAAAAAAAGAACGAACGGCCAGCAGATAGTTTCAACAAGGCCCTGGGGACCCCAGCGGGGATCGAAAACGTTTTGGGCCGGCCAGTAGGGCGACTTGAAGATGCCGTTGTAAAGCGGAAAGACGGGGCTTCGAGTAAGCAGAAAGATGAATAAGCTGAAAGGGACGAGTGGGACGACGGCAGCCGCCAGCCCGATCATAACCTCCTTCCATGTCAGGAGGGAATTGGATAACAGATTATAGAGGTATACGGCGGCGATGGGGATTGCAAACGCCAGATTTGATAATTTGAATGTGAGGCTAGCTCCGAGTAGCAGTGCAATCAGAATTGTGCGACGCCTCTGCCTTGGAGTTGCCTCGAACCCTACCGCGAGTCGCGTCGCTTCCAGCAGCAGCGGAAGCGGTAGCAAGTCAACCATGTAGTTGTTTATCTCAAAGAGTACATGCTCGGTGAAGAGTATTAACAGAATGGCCGCGCACCTGAGCCAAGCACTCTTGAAATACACCCGCATTATCTTATTCAGAATCGCGCCCGTCCAAAGCAATACAAGAAGATTAATAACCGTGCCCATTCGGTAACCGAGTACAGTACGGCTTAGACCCGTAAGAATGTCAGGTGCGGGGTTGAAGGGAGCAGGTGAAGGGAAGAAGTCGCCGGGAAGAAAGAGCCAGCCTCGCATTGCACGTTCCGAGTGGAGGATATGGTAATTGAGCACGTCGAACGAGATATCCGGCCAGGCGACGCGCATCCCATAGACAAGCAAAAGCGGCACCCCCACAATGAGCCAGAATTGTTTCGGCGTTCTTTCCCGGAGCGGCGGCTTCGTCGCCACGTAGAAGTAGCAGACGATTAACGAGGCGAGCATCGTCAGAATCCACGCTGCCGTGTTGTTGGGGACTACCCATGCAAACTCTCTGAGAAGCGCAACTAAATATAAAAGGAGAACCAGGTCGCCAAATTCCACTTGACGCACCACGTCCTTCAGGTTTCGCGCAGTGGCGGAAGGAAAGTTTCGCCTCAACTTCAAAATGGAATGCAGCTCTGGAATAGGAATAACGTCACACAATTACTGGTCGGCAGATTCTGGTGGGCCTCGAGCGGGTGTTGCAATTAGCCCTGGTGTTGGGCTCCCACCTTTGCGGCCAACTCTGCAGCGGCTGGCTGACGCGGCGTGTGGTCGTAGCCCTGCCTGTCGGCAAGAAGCAGTAAATGGTGTTCAAACTCCTGCGACCGTCGAGCGATGGAATGCAGAACCAAACCAACGGTGAACGAGAGCAACCCGCAGAGTACGAGCCCGACTGCCAGCACGGCAGCGTACAAGCTTGGGCCGTTGCGACTGCCACTGAATCCGAAGACGGCGAGCAACCCCGAAAGGAGCGCTATCGTTAGCAAAGCGAGGCCGATGCTTCCAAAGAAGGTTAACGGCTTGTAATCGCGAAAGAGTGCAAGAATGGTATTCAGGATGATGAGCCCATCTCTAAAAAACCGAATTTTTGAATGACTACCTTCTGGACGATGCGTCAGGCGAACCGGCACCTCCAGTATTCGGTAACCGCGAGCGACAGCCTTGATTGTAAGCTCGGTCTCAATTTCGAAGCCGCCGCCGAAGAGCGGCAAGCTTTTGACGAAACCACGACTGAAGGCCCGATATCCTGAAAGGATATCTGTAAGATTGACTTTGAATATCGAGTTGAGCGCGCCCAGCACGAGGCGGTTGCCCCAGCGATTCAATTGTTTGAACTCGCTGTGCGAGTCCGCGTGCCATCGCGAGCCGACCACCATATCAGCTTCGCCACGCAGGATCGGCGCAATCAGAGAGTCAATGGCTTCCGCTGGATAAGTGCCGTCACCGTCGACCATCACGTAGACATCCGCGTCCACACGCCGGAACATAGATTGAACCACGTAACCTTTGCCTTGTCGCTGTTCGAAGCTGACGATCGCGCCCGAGCGCCGCGCCTCCTCGGCGGTGCCGTCTGACGAGTTGTTGTCGAAGACGTAAATGTCCGCGGTGGGTACCTGGGCACTAAAAAGTCGGACAACTTCTCCGATTGTCAGCGCTTCGTTGTAGCAGGGGATCAGGATTGCAATGCTGACCGGCAGATACGTGGCGTCCCTCTTGCCTGTGACTTTGATTGTTGACATCAATCTACGAGACCCAACACAATGCCCGACTCCGACGATGAATTTAACTAATGAACGAAACGCCCAGCCTGCTCCGCATCTTCCATCAGCATTCGCCGGTTCTTGGCTGGATTTCGAGTCGCTAAAGCCGGTACAAAGGAAGAGGAGAAGCTAACATTTCATGCCTAAAAATGCCAACGGTATCTGCTAACAAGACCGCAAACAAGTACGACAAAGTCAGTGAAAAGGCGAGCACTCTTCGCGGGCTTAGTCCTCTCGTGCGCGTCCCTGTGGTGCGTGAACTGCTCATCGTCCTCACTTTTTGTCTTTTTACGTCGCTACTGACGTGGCCCTACGTGACCCGTTTGCGCGACGCCGTTGCCGATCCGGGTGATCCGTATCTGATTGCATGGGTCCTTTGGTGGGATTACCACGCAACGTTTACCGATCCGCTCAACCTCTTCCACTCGAATATTTTCTTTCCGTATCGTTACACGCTGGCGTTCACCGAGCACTCTTATGGTCTGGCACTGTTGTTTTTTCCACTTTTCGCGTTAGGCGCCCGTCCCTTGACGGTCCACGCCGTGGCCGTCTTTTTCGGCTTCGCCTTGTGTGGCTACGGTGCATTCCGCTTGGCCCGCACGCTTACCGGAGCGTACGGGGTAGCGTGGGTCACCGGAATCATCTTCGCCTTTGTTCCATATCGCTTTCACCTGTTATCTCACTTGCCATATCTATTCTCACCATGGATACCATTGTTATTTGAGGCGTTAGTGCTTTTTGTGTACGCGCGGACACGCAAGCGAGCGCTCTGGCTCGGCGTCGCGTTTTTTATGACTGGTCTGACGACCATTTCGTGGTTTACGCTCTCGTTGTTTCCATTCATGCTCTGCGCGGTCGTACTCGTGACGCGTCACCAACTCTGGAGAGAGCGTGCCTTCTGGATGCGAGGTGCCGCAGCGGTCGGCATGGGAAGCATAGCGCTCATACCTTTCATGTTGCCCTACCTTATGGTCTCGAGAATGTACGGCTTTAAGCGTCACGCATGGGAGATACAGGCTAACTCGGCGTGGCCAATTCACTGGCTCTCCGTAGAAAACCGGAACAACCTCTGGCATGGGATGGGAGCAGGAATAGTCGATGGCTCTAAGTTCAAGCTGTTTCCGGGACTTCTACCACTGCTGCTTTCGCTCGCGGCGCTGCTGGTTGGCGAGCCTTCGATTGGACGCGGAGTTGCGCGAGACGAGGACTCATTACGAAAGACGTGGTCACGACGTCTCGATTGGATCATCCTGCTAGCACTCGTTGTCTCGACATTGGCAGTCGGGTTCGGCGACACGGATTTTTTCTACGGGATATTTCGTTACGTCACCTCGGAACGAGTTCTCTCAATTCTCACGGTGGCTGTGATCGCGCGCTTGTGTCTGGCATATCCGGTACTTTTTCGGCGCGGCGAAAGCGCGAACCTCATTGAGGCCATTTGCTCAGGACGGCGCAGCGACGCTTTCTGGATAGGGGTAATACTGACGATCGTGGGTTTCTGCTATTCGCTTGGCTGGAACTTTTTCTTTTACCGAATCCTCTACGACTTGCTGCCTGTCTTCAGAAGTATGCGGATACCGACGCGCGGCGCGATGATCGCGTATCTGGGTTTGGCGTTACTCGCAGGTCTAGGTGCACAACGTCTGGTCGAACTGGTTAAGCGACGGCAAAAGCGCATTGGAGCTCCAGCGATATATGTAGCAATTTCCGCTTTGCTATTATTTGAGTTCAACGCAGCGCCGCTAAAGTTCACGCGCGGAGACGTCTTTCCGGATGCCGTTACCATGCGGCTGAAGGAGACGCCCATGCGTGGCGGGATTGTAGTGCTTCCGGCAAACGCGGACGTCAATCACCGGCATATTCTCCGCTCGGCAGATCACGGCAAACCGCTGGTAGTCGGTACCTCAGGGTTCAATCCCCCTTACGAAGACGAAATCGAAGGACTGACGCGCACCGGAACAATCAATATCAAGTTGATGGGACTATTTGAAAAGATCCCGGTTTCCTATCTCGTCGTGCAAACCCATTTGATAGCCCCCGAGCGGCGGGCTGACTATGAGACTTTTCTGGCGCTATCAGTCGCTTCGGGGCGGTTGCGTTTCATTCGGCGCTACGATGACCGCGACGATCTCTACGCGGTCGTGAAGACCGAGCCGGAAGCGAAAGAAGAAGCGCCGCTCCCTTTCAAGAATGAAATTAAGGAGTGGGAAGCACTGCTCAACGAAGATCCTGTTTATCTGCTTGGGCAGTATCGGCCGTGGAGCGAGGCCGTCTATCGTTTTTATATAGCGTCGTACGGCGAGACACCGCGCTTCAATGAATTTCTCCCTGACGTGCGGTCCATTAGTCGGGGAGTGCTCGCCGCACTCCCCAGTCCTGATTCGCAATTGCAGCTCAATCTCGAGAAATTCGCGAACGAGTGGGTAGAACGCGAGAGATTCAAGGCAATCTACAAGAATATGAGTGATATTGAGTACGTTGACCGTCTCTTGGCCAATGCGCACGCGCCGCCCAACGACGCGGTCCGAAATGCGCTGGTTCAGAAGCTCACCCGCGGTGAGTTGACCCGCGCCAGGGCAGTTGTCGAAATCGTCAACGATCCGCAATTCGCCGCGCGCGAGAAAAACCGGGCCGTGGTTTTGCTGCATTATTTCGGTTACCTGCGCCGCAACCCCGACGATCCGCCCGATAACGATCTGAGCGGCATGCATTTTTGGATTCAAGGTCTGCAACGCGACAACGATCCTGATAAACTCTCTCGGGCTTTCAATGAGTCGGGTGAGTATCAGCAGTTCAAGCGGGCGGCGAAGCCGTAAGCATCAGAGTGTAACTTATCCTCAATGACTACTGTCCAAGATCAACTGTTCAAGCAATGGTTAGCGGCAACGCTTGGATCAAGAAGCGTAGGACCACGTAAGCTATAGAACCGGGAGCGGTAGCGACCGCACCCAAGCAAGGCAGAATTTACGATAAGAATTGAAAGTAATGACTCAAAGCGACTTTAACAATCATGAGATGCCGGAAAACCAGCAGTATCCGGCGTGCCTGTCGGTCGTCGTTCCGGTCTATAACGAGGTTGACACGCTGGAAGAAGTGGTGAGCAAAGTCCTCGGTATTCCTTGTCTCTTGGAAGTGATTATTGTAGACGACGGCTCTACCGACGGCACGTCTGAGGTGGCTCACAAACTCGCCGCCATGCACCCGCAGGTGAGCACTGTCCGTCATTCCAGGAATGCCGGCAAAACGGCTGCGCTCAGAACCGGCTTCGCGCTTACCCAGGGGCGAATCGTGATTGTGCAGGATGCCGATCTCGAATACGACCCGGCAGAGATTTATGGTGTTATCCGACCCATTCTCGAGGGCCATGCCGATGTGGTCTACGGTTCCCGCTTCCTGGTGCGTCGCGCCGCCCGAGTACTTTACTTCTACCACTTCCTGGCCAACAAATTTCTGACTTTCCTTTCGAACGCGCTTACGAATCTGAATATGACCGACATCGAGACCGGTTACAAAGCGTTCCGAGGCGACATCATCCGTAACATGGTAATCGTTTCAAGCGGCTTTGGGTTTGAGGTTGAGGTGACTGCAAAGGTGGCCAAGTTAAGAACCGCGATTTACGAAGTTCCGATTAGCTACTACGGGCGCACTTATCAGGAAGGGAAAAAAATCGGGCTGAAGGATGGTGTTATCGCTCTCTGGTTCGTCTTTCGCTTTAACCTGTTATGGAGCCCGTGCGCCTCGTTTCGTCAACTGCCCGAGTTGGGGTCGAAGCTAAACCGTCATCCGCCGGAGCGCCTGAGAGCCAGGAGTATCGGTAGTGGATAAGGGCTTTTCATCGGTTGAAGAATCGTCAACTAATTCTCTTGCGAGCTCCGAAACGCGTGGTTATCCGGGTACGGAATTGGAGGCGATGTCAGGAGCTGCCAACTACCATCGTTGGATTCTGGAGATCTTCAAGCCTTACCTCGGAACGCGCCTGGTTGAAGTCGGAGCGGGGATCGGCTCGTTTTCCGAGCTAATATTAAGTCACCATCACTGTGAAACTCTTTCGCTGGTGGAGCCTTCTGACTCGATGTATGGGCGGCTCGCGGCCCACGCCCGTCAACTCGAAACCAGCGCTCAAGTCGACACCTACCACGCAACGTTTAGCGAAGCTGCGGCTCTCATCAAGGCCAAGCACGCTCCCGATTCCATCATCTACGTTAACGTCCTGGAACATATTGCGGATGATGAAAGTGAGCTCAATCTTGTCCGCTTCACTCTCTCGGAACGCGGCTGCGTTTTTATCTTCGTCCCCGCACTCAAACAGCTCTTTGGAAACTTCGACGTGCGAGTCGGCCACGCTCGTCGTTACTCCAAGCGTGAGCTGAACGACAAACTGCAGCGCACCGGTTTCACAGTTTTGCAATCGGCTTATTTCGATTTTCCCGGGATCGCTCCCTGGTGGATTAAATACTGCCTCATGAAGTCTGACACTATGGAGCCTGGCGCTGTGAGGTTCTACGATCGATTCATCGTCCCCGCAGTGCGACGCATTGAGTCAGTATTCACGATGCCCTTAGGCAAGAATGTGATCGCAATTGCCGAGAAGCGTTAAGAGGTCTTGGCTGAGAAAAGCCTCAGGAAGAATGCTTGCGGTGCGTCATCGATCACTTCTGAATGTACGCCCGAAATGGCCCGCGCTCGATAATCATTTGGCAATCGCTGCAAGGCCACTCAGTGCTGATTACGAGCGCGTGTGGCGGTGGTCGCTGCTCTTTGGGGAAGACGACGAACTGACTAGTACCAATCCCGCCAAGCGTCGCATACCAGTAAGCGTGGACGTAACCCACAAGCAGAAGCATGGCGAGCGTGAGGGGCAGCAAAGCGACTTCAAACACGAGTTGGCTGATTCGAATAACCAGAAGCCCGGGGGATTCCTCGGCACTTCAGCAAATTATGTCGCCAACATCAACAGGGCTGCGACGAGCAGGAGGATCACCAGTCCATTCAGTCGCGCTCGCTTCATTTGGCGTCGATGCTTTTTTGATTAGGCTGCGGAGATGAGTCGGTCTACAACGTTCTGCCACGATAGGTTCATGGCCCGAAGTTTCTCCCGCCCGCGCACGCCCATCTTTCGAGCCTGCTCCCTCTCCAGGTAAAGCGCGTCCAGGGATTCCGCGATGGCGATCGGGTCAGGTTCGACGACGAATCCGTCCTGGTCATGTTCGACGAATTCAGTAGCGCCGCCGCCATCCCTCGGCACTACGACCGGCTTGCCCGAAAGCATTCCTTCAAGCGTTACGTACCCATAGTCTTCGTCAAAGGGCAGGTAACACACGCCCAGCGCGTTTGCATACAACTCGATCATTTCCGGTTCCGAAACGAATCCGAGCAGCTTTACCCGTTCGCCGACTCCGTGTTGTTTGATAAGCGAATGGTAATGCCTAAGGTTGGATGAATTGCCGGCCAAAACCACCTTAATAGGAGTGCGCGCAAACTTCATTGCTTCAATCAAAAGTTCCTGGCGCTTCTGTGGTTCGAGACGGCTGGGATAGAAAATGTAATCGCCTTGTTCGCCGCTGCCCAGTTGCTCGAAGAGCGGTGGTGGATGATAAAGCGGCTCGCTCTCGATCTGGTTGTAACGTCTGAGTCTTTCGGCGACCGTCTTTGAGTTAGCAAAGACTCTCTTCGCCTCGGGGATGAATCTGGTGTCGCATTGACGTACCCATTCACGAACTCGGGTGCCTTCAGGATAAGTTGAGAGGTCGTCGAAGGCCGTGCCCCAAAGGTTATAAGCCGCGCGGTGCTGGTGCATGACCCACAGGACCTTGCGGTCGTGCGCAACCAGGTAGGCGGGAAACTTCATTCCGATGACCAGGTCGACGGGCTTCCCGTTTGCCTCGGTCAAGTCGAGCATGCGCCAGGCCAGCGCCGCGCGCATGATCTCTGACGGGGGATACCACTTAAATGGTAAGGCCACAACCTCAGCTTCGTAGCCAGCTACCTGAAAAGCTCGCCTGAGGCCTTCGACGTGGGACTCCGCCCCACCGCTGGTGAAAGGAACCTGGGTGGTGCAAATAAGAATGTTGCGAATCATTCGGATTTTAGATTTTAGATTTCAGATTTTTGATTGTTCAGGAACAAACCTGACTTCGAGCACGTGGGCTTTGGTCATAAATCAAAAATCAAAAATCAAAAATATCTTCATTGAATCACAATATTGCAGACAGCGATCGACAACTCACGGTCGTCGCGCGTCTCGTCGCCCGACGGTCGGGGTTGCCAGGTGCGATCCGCGAGAATTTCCATCTCAAACTCTCCAGCGGCTTTGGAGCTGAAAGACTCGGGTACCGGTATGCGCAGGTTTAGCCACGAGTTTTGAAAAAGCGAGAGGGCGCAAACCCTGGTCCCATTTAAGAGGATTTCCAAGCCAAGGGGACGCGTTCGGAGGTCGGGCATGTGGCTCGTTAGATCCATGCTGATTTCAGAGAGCTGCTCAACCCTGAATGACACCCTGCCGCGGTTGCTCATCCAGCGCGCGACCGGCGGCAGGTTATTTGGTTCGAACCAGCCGTCGTCAAACGTCGCTTTGTGGTCAAGACAAACAACTCGATCAATATCGTCAGCACGGCCGGGCGTAAGCAGCGCCCGGCGGTCACGATGCTCGTTATAAAATGGTCCCAGAGGCCGATCTGAAGCTTTCAAAAAAAGATAGAGACCGCTCTTCGGCAAAGACATCTGGAGGTCGGAAATCTTCCCAAACACATAACCCATCGCCAGGTCGAAGGCCCGGCGCTCCTTGAAGGAAAGACCGCGCAGGTAGTCAAGAAAATCCGACTCAAAATGTAAACCGTATTTATCTGCCTGCTTGATAAATTCCTCGCTGCTGAGACAAAGTGTGTAACGCGGCTCAGATGCGACGCGGTCAAAAAAGCGTCGGAATCGGGCTGTGTGCTCGTGTTCTTCCTCCAGACCCACGTGCCCGTCAACCTCGACGAACCGCCGCAACTCGTCGGGGCTCATTTCGTCGTAAGACTTCTGGGCGCAACGATCCGTACACTCAATGCCGTGCATGGTGACGCCGCCCGGACGCAGCACGCGCCTAACTTCGGCAAGCAGCGCATCCTTTTCTTCCAAACCGACGTGACCGATGACGTCGAGACTGACCACATAATCGAAACTCGCGTCCGCAAGAGGCAGGTGCGAGAGTTCAGCGCTTAGAGTGAAGTCGTAGCCGTTGCGCCGCGCAGCCTGCGCGCACTCTGGCGACAGATCAACTCCGGTCAGCGTGACTCCCTTCCGCTTCAACAGAGCCAGCATCCCCGCACCGCAGCCGAGATCAAGCACGGAAGAACCAGCGCGGACGTTATCGTAGATCCACATCGTCCGCGCGAATCGGATGTCAAAACGGTCCAGCGACTTGAAATAACGCGCGTCGAGCACCTCGTCGGAAACAAACTTCGAGCGGTAGAACTCAGCCGGGTCGACAATCCCGGCGCGTTGATATAGGTCCTCTCTGGGTGAAGATGGCATGGAACTAAGAGCGTTCATCGTAAATCGTAAATCGTAAATCGTAAATCGTAAATCGTAAATCGTAAATCGTTGATTGTTCCTTGTTAATCGTTAGTCTTACAAAGTGACTTATTCCCATTTTTGAAGCAGACACAAGCCGCTTACGATTTACGATTCACGATTTACGATTCACGATTTACGATTCACGATTCACGATTCACGATTCACGATTCACGATTTACCTTCCGAACTTTCCAGCTTGTTCAGCCGCGATTCAATGTCGCGACGCGCGCGATCGAGCAACACTTCTGCCTCGCTCATTTCGAGTGATAGTTGCCTGAAGCAGACACGTTGCTCTTCGAGACGTTGCCCGTCGCGCTCGCGCAACTCCCGGGCCAGATCGGCCAGCCGTGCATTCACCTCCAGACTTCGCGCACGTTGCTCCGCCTCCATCAGTGCCCGGTAGGCTTCCATCTCTGCGCGTTGCGAATCAATCTCTGCTCGCTGCGCCACCTCGGCGCTCATCTCAGCCCGCAGTTGCCCAAGCTGCTGTTCCAGGTCCAGGAGCACATCCAGCGCATCGCGAAGCGCATGATGCACGGCGGCGTTGAAGTTAACCTGCTCCCACGAATACCAGCGCGTCGCCTGTTTGAGGCGTCGCTTGACCCAGAGCTCCAGGCTCGCGAGTCGCCCGCTGCGATTGCTGACGAGGGGCGGCAGCCGATCCCAGGCGCGCGCCGTGGTGGTGAGATGGGCGTCGATGCGCGCCATGGTCTCGGGCGTTCTGGTCACTGAGTCGTTCCTGGACGGGATGGAAACGTGGGCGGCGCTTGAAGCAACTGGGCGTGGGAACTCGGCTTCCAATCGTGCTGTCTTGCGGACGCGCTCCCGTATCTCTCGTAGAGTGCTTTCAACTTCTTCATCAACCATGCGCCACACCTTCTCGTTTGAGATTTAACGCGCGCTCTTCGCTTCTGCCCGCGGTTAGCGAATTTGCGGGGCGGCGTCCCGCAGTGGCGGTCGCATCGAGGTTGGCCACCCCTTCGGTCCGCGTCAGGCTGGTGACCTCGAAAAAGAGAGCGCCATCCAGCCAGTCGTAAGCCTGCCCATCGTGGCCGTGAATTGCAAACGAAATCGAATACTGGTCAACGCCGAGCCAGCAGTTAAACGCGAAGCTAACCTCCAACCCCTCACCGCGTTTTACCGAGCCAAATTTGAGCTGCTGCTCTTTCGTGTTAGTTCCATAGGCGTGTATGCCGTGACGGTTGCGAATCAGAAAGCCAACCACGGGTTCGTCCACGTCCCGGTGGAACCGCGCGATCACCCGGGCCGTCAAGGGTTCGCCTGTTTCGCTCATCTCAACGCGGCGATGCGCGGCGTCAGTTAGTTCGGCGCCCACGATCTCGGCGCTGCCATCTCCGTGCCGATAAGTGTAACTGAGAGGCGCGAGGCTTTCGTCAGGGGGTGGGGGATTTGCGGGAGAAAAGCTTGCTGACGCCCCCGCATCGTACGCCTCCTCGCGCTCCATGATGATCTTCTGATAGCGGTTGAGCACGTCAGGCGGTTTGCCGTCTGCGATTACACGTCCGGCATTCAAGAGAATTGCCCGAGTGCACAAGGCGCGCACCGCGCCTGCGTCATGAGAAACGAAGAGTACCGTCCTGCCGTGCTCCTGAAGTTCCTTGATGCGGCGCAGGCAGCGATGTTGAAAGACTGCATCGCCGACGGCCAGCGCTTCGTCAACGATGAGAATGTCAGGCTCGACGCTCGCCGCAATGGCGAACGCCAGGCGTACATACATGCCGCTTGAATAAGTTTTGACCGTCTGATGAATGAAAGGACCGATCTCCGCAAAGCGCTCGATCTTCGGGAGTAAGGCTTCTGTTTCCCTGCGTGAAAACCCCATCAACGATGCATTCATGAAAACATTCTCGACGCCGGTAAATTCGGAATTGAAACCCGCGCCGAGTTCGAGCAGCGCGGCCACGCGGCCCTCGTGCCACACGGTTCCCTGACTGGGTTCGAGCGTTCCGGTCATTATTTGCAGGAGTGTTGATTTGCCGCTGCCATTTGGGCCGATGATGCCCGTGGTGGTCCCTGCTTCAATTTCAAAACCGATATCTTTAAGCGCCCAGAATTCGCGATGACGGGTCCAGCGGCCGCGCGTAAGCATCTCCTTCAGGCGATCGTTCGGCCTGTCGTAGATGCGATACACTTTGGAAACGTCTTCAACGCGCAGTGCCGGGCTCATGTCCTTGAAACGATAACTGTTCTGGGCCAAGCGGTAAAGGCAGGGAACCAGAAGTCTGGAGTCAGGAGTCAGGAGTCAGGAGCCAGGAGTCAGGAGCCAGGAGTTCAGGAGCCTACGGTAATTTGC
>JALZJF010000103.1 GCA_030859905.1 Acidobacteriota bacterium | reverse complement strand
ATCATCGTAAAAGGTTCGCGCATGATGCGTTGGACGTCGTCTTCATTCATGCCGTGAAAGACCATGCCCGCCCCGCCGGCTTCATACATACTCAGAATCTGTTCAATCTGGCTTGCTACATCTTTTTTGCCACGGACTTGTTTTGTGATCTCAGCAATCGATTTGCCATTAAAAGAGCGATCAGGCTGGTAGCTGGCTACCATGGCGTATGAATAGTCCTTGAAACCGGTGCGCTTAAGACCTTCCTTCATCTCCTTAATCACCCGTTCGCGTGTGGCCTTGTCGGCCAGGCGCTTCTTCCCTTCCTCGAAACCTCCGGCGCGCAGCCAGCTCGGCATACGTGAGTCGAGCGAAGTGGAACTTGCAGTGTAAGCATACTGATCGACTGTAACCGCCAGGCCGCGGGCTCGCGCGTCGCGCACCAGACCGATGGTCATCGGAGTTTGGCCCCACATCTTCTTGCTGCTGATCTTGAAGTGTGAAATCTCGACCGGCAATCCAGCTTGTTCGCCGATCTGAATACTTTCGCGAATGGCATCGCCCACCTTCTCGCCCTCGCTGCGCATGTGGGTGGCGTAGAGACCGCCATGGCGAGCAACGATGCGCGCGAGATTGGTGATTTCATCCGTCTTGGCGTAAGTGCCGGGAACGTAAATCAGTCCGGTTGAGAGACCGACCGCGCCATCTTTCATCCCCTGCTCGACGAGCGCTTCCATCTTCTTCGTCTCGTCGGGCGTGGGCGCGCGATCGTCAGACCCCATAGCCTGACGGCGAACAGAACCATGAGCGATAAGCGTGGCCAGGTTTACCGCGAGGGGCTTCTCTTTGATCCGTCCGAGGAACTGGCCGACATCGGTGGCCGAGCTGCCGCAGTTTCCCGTGACCAGCGTGGTCACACCCATGCGCACGAAGTTCTCGGCCGCGGGCAGACTGTAAATTGACTCGACGTGCGTGTGGACGTCGATGAAGCCAGGGGCAACAATCTGTCCTTTGGCGTCGATGGTCTTCTCTGCATCCGCCGGGTTTATTCTGCCGATGCGGGTAATGCGACCATCTTTAATGCCCACGTCGGCGCGGAACCAGGGATTGCCGGAGCCGTCGACGATGCGGGCGTTTGTAATGACAGAATCATAGGAGGGAGCGGACGATGCCTGCATCTGAAACCAGCTCGCTGGTGCACAAGACGAAAGCACCAGCGCAACCACCAACAGAAACAGTAGCGCACGGTTACTCATTGCTTATGAAATGCCCTCAAGACTGGTCCCTCGAAGACCATGCTCTTGAGGGCTTGATCTGCGTTTAGAACAGCTTGACCCGCTGATGTTCATTAGAAATTATACTTCAACGCAAACTGTACCTTGCGCGAAAAGCTCACAACACTGTCATGTACTCGTCCAAAGAGCGAGGATGTGATGGTAGCCGTCGGAAAACCGAACGAAGGCGAGTTGGTTAGGTTCTGCGCTTCGACTCTGAACACCAAGCTCTGGCTTTCTGTGAAGCGGAACTTCTTGGACAAAACCATCGAGATCGAGGAACGCGGCGGCCCGGTGAAGAAGTTTCGTCCCGTGTTGCCAAGCTGCCCAGGCGCCGGGACGGAAAAAATGCCGCGCGTGTTGGTGGCATTATTGAAGCTAGCACCGCGCGCATTCGGATCGAAGAAGAAGGTGGTTCCGGCCCCTTGCTCGAATAGAACCTGCCCCATGTCCGGCGTGCAACCGTTGCAATTGGCCGGGGACTGGTTGACGTTGCTGAGCGTATTGACGCCTGAATAGACGGTCAAGGGTCGGCCCGACAGCCAGTAGGCGACAGCTGCTATTTCCCAGCCTCCGACGACCTGATTCAGGGCCGGATGCAAATCGTTGACGTAACGCCGGCCGTTCCCGAGGGGCAGTTCCCACTGTACTGTGGTATTGATTGCATGGCGCCGGTCAAAATCCGAACGCGCGTAATTCAGACGGCGATTTCGTAAATCGAATGGGGAACTCGAAGCTGATTGGGCAGCACCCGTACTGACAACAGAGAATGTTGGGTCGAACGAGCGTGTGTCGAGCGATTTCGAGAGAGTGTAACCAGCCACGAAGCTAAGACCATTCGAGAAGCGACGCTTCAATTGCGCCTCAAAAGCGTGGTAGGTGGAAAAGTCATTGCTGTCAATCACGTTCCACGCGCCCGCGAATTGCGGGAACGGAACGAAGAAGTAGGGACTGAAGCCATTCCGTGTGTATGGCGCAACGCCGCTTTGATCTCGCTGGGCGATGGAGGCGGCCACTGAGGCCACCGCCCCCAGCCGCAAAGGGGAAGTGAACAACCGCGCTACCGTTTGCGAGCCTGTTTCACTGCTCAGGCGGCGCGTGTCGAACTGGAGCAAGGCATTCAACAGCGGGCTGGCATTCGCAGGTACCGTGCAATTGGAATTCGAAAGACAAGCCGCTCGCACCTGGTTGAACGCCTCGAGAAATTGATTGCTAAAGATTTCCGTCTGGTTGACATTATACGCGCCGTAAAGGTTGTGCGAGCGACGACCAATGTAGTTAAGCTCAACCACTGTGTTCCATCCGAATTCACGCTGCACGCTTAAGCCCCATTGATGACTTTCGGGCGAACTCATGCTCGGATCAATGGTAGTGATGCTTCGGGCTGAAAAAGGGACAGCGGCGCGCAATTGCGCGGGAGTCACGCCCGCTGGCGCTGTCAGAACAGGCAGACCTTGCCTCAAACGTCCGCCAGTTTGACCGAACGATTGGTTGAGCGTGGTCTGCGTCAGCCCAGGAACACTTTGGAAAATCGAAGACGAGATCACGAACGTGTTAGTGCGGTCATATGCGAGCCGGTAATTGGCGCGAATAGAAGTCTTGCCGCTCTTAAATGGATCCCAAGCAAAGCCAATCGAGGGCGCGAAATTGTTCCAGTCGTCGTCATATAATTTGTCTTCGACGAAGGCGACGTCATTAGCGGGCAGCTCGCCAATGCGAACCGGCTTGTTCGGGCGGAAGATGCGGCTGTCACTGCCGGCGCGGGGCGAGAGCCTAATTTCCCAACGCACACCAAAATCCAGCGTCAAATTTGGACGGATGCGCCAAGTGTCCTGTACGTAGAAATCATACTCCGGGTAACGCGCGTCAAAGTTGAACCGCGTGCCGGCCGGCCCATATTGCGAATCCGAAATGGCAACGAAGGCTTGACTGATTGAACCTACGCGCCCGAGCAGGTCATTAATCGTGCCCTGTAGCCGCGGCCTATCAAACTCTATGTTGATGTTAGTGGGCAACCCGAAGGCAACCGGGTCTACCACATTGACGCCCGTGGAAAAGTTAGCCGAGGGGAGTAAACCCGCACCTGCCACCGAACTCCGGTCATCAACGTGCTGCTGGAGACGGAAGTTGATTCCGGCTTTGTACGTGTGGGCACTGCGCACATAGGTAAAATTGTCCACTAACTGATAGGTTCGCAGTTTGCGCGCATTATACACACGTTGCGAGCTGGAAAGGGGGAATGTGACCCCGTTAAATCCAGCTAAAGGCGGATTCTGTTCAGCATTCGGATCCGGATTATCGAAGCTGAAGGAGAAGCGATTGAAGCCAATCACGAACTCATTGGTCACGTTGGGCGTAAGCGTCGTGCGCCAGTTGATTGCCAGGTTCCGAGGCCTGCGAACGGTATCTACAATGCAAGGCGTGGTTGGAAATCTCTGTAAACCAACGTTGACGGCATCGCAGAGAGTATCTTGCCGGCCCCAGGCATAGCGCACATACATAGAGTTGTTCTGATTGAAATTGTGATCAATCTTGAATACGAAATCTTCCTGCGCTTCTCGCTGCGGTGCGACAAAATTGAAACCGGCGACGTTCAACCCATCACCCACCGTAAAGTCATTCGGCAAGGGTGTTGAATTGATAATCGCCAAGAGAGTCGGATCCAGCCCAAGGCCCTGCGGATCGCGAGCGCCGATGTTATAAGTTCCAACGTTGACACCCGGCAGGACGTTACCGGCGAAATCTACCGCGGCACCGGACTGACCTGCGGGTTGGTTTCGGGCGCCAATGGCATAACGGAAAATGCCTTGCCGCGCATTGGCTGTGTAAACCGTGCTAGAAACGCTACGCGATTCAACGGTCCGGAGTGCCTGCATGTTGAAGAAAAAGAATGTGCGGTTGCGGCCGTTATAAAAAGCTGACCCGCCTTCGCCAAAACGGGGCAAGAACACCGGGCCTCCAATGCTGAAACCGGGAATGTGCTGCACGAATTGGCCTCTTGGTAGCTTGTTGGTGTTGTTTTCATGCTCGTTGGCGTGAAAGCGAGGTGTCTGGTAGAACCAGAAAACCGAACCGTGAAGATCGTTTGTGCCAGAACGCGTGATCAGCGAAACCTGCGCTCCACTGCTGCGGCCCAGTTCCGCAGTCGCGTTGCTCGTGACAATTTGAAGTTCAGCCAGCATGTCCGGATTGGTTCTCAGTGGCGAAAAATTCGAGCCGCCCGCGCTTGTTTCGTTGATGTCAATGCCGTCGAGCGTGAAATTAAAAGCGCGGTCGCGCGCTCCGTGCACATGCACGCCTCCGCCTGTGTTGGCGCCAAGCACCACACCAGGCTGGCCCAGAATAAGATCGATCGGATTGCGTCCGCGTGTGCCAACAATGGGCAAGGCCGTTATAGTGCGCTGTTCAATCGTGCTGCCGAAGTTGCCTGAGCTGCTGGACTGCACCAATTCAGCGGTGGACTGAACTGTCACTACCTCTGTTATATCACCGGTTTCCAGGCTGACATTCAAAGTCATCGGCTGATTGACGCCGAGGACGTTACCGGTGGAGACGGATTTCTTGAAACCTTGCTTCTCTATGGTGACTGTGTAGCTGCCGACCTGCACCGAATCGAAGTCATAGGTACCGGTGGAACTAGTTTCACCAGTCAAAGAAACCGTTGTCGCCTCGTTGGTCAGGGTCACCGTCGCGTTCGGCACAACCGCGCCGCTGGCATCCGTTACCAAACCCGTAACACGTGATGTTGTGCCCTGCCCAACTGCTACCGAACTCGCGCACAGCCAAACAAGGATGGAAAGCCATATATTACGATTAGTGCTATTTCTCATCTTCGAGACTCCTTAATCAACAGAGGTTGGAATGCGGCTACCTGATAAGGTAGTGACAATGCTTTGTTTCCCGAGATGACAGACCAGTCGATGGCAGGTCAATTTAAAACAAGCTGACGCTCACGCATGACGATGCTGCCTAGCACGAGCTGTTATTCGTTGATCAGAAACGGCGCCAAGTCTCTTAGCGCCCAGATGATTGCCGATGTCAGGCCGCAATTATATGTGTAGTTCGCAAATAATGGTAGCTAAAGATTCTTATTATTTCGATAAGTACTGCTGATACTAAATCGGAGTGGGAAGGCCGTTAGCGCCCTTCAGTTCCTGACCTCAATTCTGGCAAGTTGCCAAAAAACTTGTGAACAGCAATAGAGCACAAACGATCCACGAAATGACACGAAGTAACTCGAATAAAAGGCATCCGTTTGGGGTGGCGTTTCGTGTGGGTTCGTGGATCGTGTTTGTTTTTCCGCAGCCTGTTAGTAGTAGACTCCCCGCATGCCCGAGGTGTTGTTCGGTTCGTCTGACATTCATGGCCAGGGTCTGCAGCTTCGCTTCACTTCACCACTCGCAGCGTATTCGGCCGACCAACTCGAAGAGGTTGTTCCCCTGCTTAAAGCTGC